>NZ_JBQENT010000008.1:0-149811 GCF_052044855.1 Metabacillus sp. 22489 | reverse complement strand
TGGTATAACAATATACGATCAAAAGAAAAATTGACTGGACTAAGTCCGGTTGAATACCGAATTCAATCCAGCCAATCAGCTGCATAATAAAAACTCTAACTTTTAGGGGTAAGCTCCCTCAGATGCTCTTTTTCATACCACATTCTCTACATTCTCTCAAAAAAACAAAATCCTTAACAGAGCTTTTAAATAATGTATTCCCGCAATTATCACATCGCCCACTTATTTCATCCGGGAATTCTTTAAAATCGTAAACAATAGACGTATCTATTCCTTTTGTTTCACGCTTTTGCTTATTCTCTTCCATCTTAACAATCACCTATTGCTTTTTTTATTTATATCATATCATATGTTTTTGAAGTGAATGAAAATAATTTTATATAAAAAAACAAGGGGGGTCCCCCTTGCATTATTGGTTTTGGTTACCGTTAAATGGGCGTCTTATTGTGTCTCCAATATCATTCATTAACTCAGTGATATCGGCATCTATTGTTTTTCGGTCGCCACCGTTATTCATGTTGTTACTGATGTTACGAACTCGTGTAATCGTTGCTTCATCTGTAACAACTTGAATATTTCTCCCTTTAGCCATGTTTATTACCTTTTTCGTAATTTCATCCTTCATTGCTCTATTATTGTTATCATTCGTATCGACCGCAACAATAATATTGTCATCTGTAACTAACACATTGGCATTTTCAACATTATCCATTTTCTCAACAGCATTGCTTACTTTATCTGACAATTGACGGTCACCACGGTTATAATAATCCTCATCGTTTAAATGACCGTGGTAATTTGCATCTGAACGGCTATATCGATTGTCTCTTACTAATCCATTATCCTCGTTTCCGAGAGGTGCTATACGGTTAGTTGTATCATTATCATTGTTGCGATCATTTACTCGACGAAAGTAGCCACCTTGCTGATTTGCATTACCATTTCCTCGTTGATCTCTGTTCATTCCATCCATCATTTCCGTGACAGGACCTTCATTATCTACATTGGTATTTTCATTTGAATAGTATCCAATTGGCTGAGCATTTCCATTGTTACCGTTGTTATTCGTGTCCATTGCATCATTATTGCCGTTACAAGCTGATAAACCTGTTGTTAATAAAGCAATAGCTGTAAGAGAAGTAAACTTTTTCGGCATATTCAATCGAATTTCCCCCCTACTTGGTACTTTCAAAAAGAGCAAACATCTTTGCTCATTTCCTAGCTTTTACTTTCAGGAGGAAATTAAGTCTGTTATATATCGGTAAGTACTAAAGAAACAGGTAATTTTTAATGTTAGACAGTATCTAAAGAATAATTTCAGGTTTCCAATAAGACACCTTGATGCTTAAGCTTGTATTGAGCACACATTTCCGGCAGACTATGCTCCTTCTCGATTTGAACAATCTTTTTTATCGTTTCTTTAAATAAAAATAACAAAAAAGTAGAGATGTACGACCACCTCTACTTAAAGTCATTAATTTAATCCTCTTCTTCTTCATCCCTTTGATCCATAGTCGGCATATTGAACATTTGTTGGCTTGGTGCCATTTGCCCGGCGAATTGTCCGTATGGCTGTTGACCATATGGATAGTAGCCCTGTGGAGCCATAATCGGTTGTTGAACAGGGTATCCTCCATATGGCTGTTGCATAGGCATCGGATACGCCTGTTGGTATGGATATGCTTGATAAGGAGTTGGATATCCTCCACCACAACCACAATCATCCTGTTGAGGAGCATATGCTGGAGCAACAGCTTGTGGATAGTGTGGTTGATTTGGTAAGTATGCTTGATCATCATCATCTTCATCTACTTCATCATAGCCACTCCAAACCGGATTTTGGTGAAGTCCACTTCCTGGCAATACTGGTGAGACCGGAACTCCCGCATAAGGGTTTACATGAAAACCAGGGTCAAACTGAACAGGTGAAACAGCCTGTGGAAATGGCTGATTTGGTGCATTTTCCTCATCAAATACCGGACTTACTGCTGTTGGATAAGGTAGATTTGGAAATGGATGATGTCCATGATGCATAGGGACATGTGGGAAATATCCCGGTGGACATAGACCACTTCCAGGTAATACTGGTGACACAGGTACCATATGTTGTGGTGCCAAATACTGTGGCTGGTGCATCATTGGTGCTGAATATGCAGGACTTTGCATATAAGGCATGTTCGGTACATTTGGCATATTCGGTACATTCGGCATATTGGCCATATTTTCTGAATCCTCCTCTTGATGTTCTGGTGATACGTTAGATGGTGCTTCATTAGCAGAAACGTTTTCCTTTTCATCAACATCTTTTATGTCTGGGAATACATTCTCTGGTTTTGGTGGTAGTTGTGGTTTTGCCATCTGCGGCATCATCGCCATATTCACCGTATAATAATTATTCACATCAAGACCACTATATACCGGATGTTGAACATTAGGTACAGGCGGTATATAAGGCTTTGATGGTTTCTCTGTTTCTGGTTCCTTTGCAACAATATCTTCTTCAACAACAGATTCTTTAGGTTTTTCTTTTGCAAACGGATGATCTGCAATTGGCATTTCTTTCTTCTGGCCAGCTAGCGGTGCTTCTTTTTTAATTGCAATATTCCCCGAAGGTACTTTAATCTTCATACCTGGCATTATTAAATCAGGATTACTTAATTGAGTATTCATACTTTTTAATTGTTCAAAGTCAACCCCATATTTATTTGCAATTTTCCAAAGAGTATCGCCCTTTTGTACAATATGAATTTTCAATGCTTTCCCTCCTAAGCATAAAAAAGTATAAGACCAATAACCAAAATAATAGGCGCTATTAGAGTGCAATGATAAAGCAAACACGAGATTTGTGTAATTCTATATAAATTAATTTGTCATGATACTTCATCACAATTTATGTGTGCTTTGGCAAATTTATGAATGAATTTAACTAGATGTAAATAGAAACCTTAAAATTAGCACCTTCTCTATTCTTATGTGCCAAGTATTAAAATTATTAAAGCATCATCAAATGCATATTTTTAATAAGATTAAGGATTATAGTAATGGCGATGAATAAAAAAAGGCTTACCGAAAATGGTAGCCTTCATTTTACTTTGAATAATTTATACGTTTTCTAACATTCGATTTAATGCTAAGACCGCTTCCTTTGTTATGACCTCAGATACAATAATTTGATTTAATAATTCACCTTTTTCTAAGCCTTCTAATGTCCATAATAGATGTGGTAAATCAATTCTGTTCATCGTTAAACATGGACACATATATGGATTGAGAGAAACAATTTTTTTGTCTTGATTATTCTGAATTAATCTATTAACAAGATTCATTTCCGTTCCGATTGCCCATTTGGTACCTGACTCTGCCGCTTCAATCATATCAATAATATATTTTGTTGAACCCGCAAAGTCTGAATGAGCAACTACTTCTCGACTGCATTCGGGATGGACAATAATGTTCATGTCAGGCTCAGTTTTTCTAATCTGCTCAATATTCGCGACAGTAAAATTTTCATGAACTGAGCAATGTCCCTTCCAAAGGATAACAATGATATCCTCAATATTTCCCTCATATTCTAATTCATTTTTAATTGGGTTCCAAATTGCCATTTGATGCAAAGGAACTCCTAAGTCAAATGCTGTATTTCTTCCTAAATGCTGATCAGGTAAAAAGAGAATTCTTTGCTTTTGTGTAAATGCCCATTCCAGCATTTTTCTTGCATTTGAGGAAGTTACAGTTGCACCACCATTTCTTCCAACAAATGCTTTAATAGCTGCTGTTGAATTAACATATGTTAAAGGAAGAATTGTATTTCCAAATAAATGTGTAAGCTTTTCCCACGCACGATCAGTTTGCGTGATGTCAGCCATATCTGCCATTGAACATCCAGCACGCATATCTGGTAAAAGTACCTTTTGTTCATCTGAAGTTAGCATATCTGCTGTTTCAGCCATAAAATGAACTCCGCAGAACACAATATACTCTGCATCTTTATTTTGTGCAGCTGCCTGTGCAAGCTGAAGACTATCTCCCGTTACATCTGCAAATTGTACAACTTCATCTTTTTGATAATGATGTCCTGGAATATATAATTTTGATCCAAATTTATTTTTTATTTCTCTTACACGCTGCTCCATTTCTTCTCGACTTTTTGTCTTATAAGAATCAGGCATCATTTCCCTTTTTTCATAGTCAAGCAAATCCATTAATTCCATGATTCTGTACCCCCTATTTTACATTTAAACTTAAATCTAAAGATTTATATGAGTGTGTTAAAAAACCTAGTGAAATGTAATCAACCTTTGTATTTCGGTACTCAGCTAAATTATGAAGACTGATTCCTCCTGAAGCTTCTGTAATAATGTGCTCTGGGGTGATTTTTGCAAACTTCTCGACCTCTTCTGGCTTCCGGTTATCAAACATGATGACATCAGCTCCAGCCTCTATTGCCTCATAAAGCTCGGCTTCTGTTTCAATTTCTACCTCTATCTTAATCATATGACCCGTTTTTTCTTTCACTTGTCTTACAGCCTTTTCAATCGAACCAGAAAAAGCAATATGATTATCTTTGATCATAACTCCATCATAAAGACCAAATCGATGGTTGAAGCCTCCCCCACAACGAACTGCATATTTCTCAAACATTCTTAATCCTGGTGAAGTTTTCCTTGTATCACATATTCTTGTATGATCGGAATTAAGTGTTTTTACCGCTTGACTTGTTAATGTAGCAATTCCACTCATCCGTTGCAGGAGATTTAAAATTACTCTTTCACCACTGAGAATAGCTGCTATAGGACCTGAAATTTTTGCGATAATATCACCATGTTTAACAACCTCACCATCATGCTTTATAAGCTCTATTTTCATCTCATCCGAAAATAATGAATATCCTGTATGAATGACATCAACGCCTGATAAAATACCATTTTCTTTTGCAATAATAACAGCCTCCCCTTTACTGTCATTTCCAAAAATCATTTGACTGGAAATATCTATTTCTCCTAAGTCTTCTAAGAAGAAATCTTCCATTTTCTTTTTTAATTTTATTAAATTCATCTTTTAAACCCCCACAACCATTTCTTGTTTTGTTCGAATAATCTGCTTTTTTCTCCACGTATTGTCATCTGCTACCGGAAAGTCCAAGCGATAGTGACCTCCTCTGCTTTCAGTACGCATGCTTGCAGAAGTCGCAATAAGCCAGCCAACAGTTAGTAAGTTGATAATTTCGATTTCCTCTTTTGTGAAATTCTTCACATTATTGTTTTGAAAAAAGCGTTCATACCTCATAAACCAATTGATTACATAGTTTAATTCTGCTTGAGTTCGCTGAATCCCAACATACTTATTCATCATTTCTTGAATTTGCTTTTTCGTCGGTAAGGAGATTTTCAATGTTTCACAACACTCTTCTTGAATATTAGGAAAAACTTTCTTCTCATTAACAACAGGCTTTGAGTTGATATGATCCGCTACTCTTTTAGCAAAAACAAGTCCTTCTAATAATGAATTACTCGCAAGGCGATTGGCTCCATGAACACCTGTACATGCCGCTTCGCCAATAGCAAATAAATTGTTGATGGATGTTTCTCCCTTGTCATTAGTCCGAATTCCTCCCATCAGAAAATGCATTCCTGGAGCTACCGGAATTTTTCCCTTTTTAAGGTCAATCCCGTTTCTAACACATATTTCTGATATTGTCGGAAAACGTGTTTGGAAATTTTTGATACACGAAATATCAAGAAACACATTGTTTCCTTTTTTCATTTCATCAAATATTGCACGTGCCACTATATCTCTTGGAGCTAAATCCTTTTGATCGTGTTTATGCTCCATAAATGCTTCACCATTTTGATTAACAAGGATTGCTCCTTCTCCTCTAACTGCCTCAGATATAAGACCTACACATCGACCATTAACGTGAAGCATAGTTGGATGGAACTGAATAAATTCCATATCGGCTATTTCAGCACCTGCTCTATAAGCCATTGCAATCCCATCACCCGTAATCACCTCAGCATTTGATGTGTTACCATAAACTGCACCACAGCCACCACTCGCAATAATCGTTTTACTTGAAATATATTGAGTTATCTCACCTTTTTCATTTTTTGTATAAACACCACAACAAATGCCATCCTTTATTATTAAATCTGTTGCCATTTCATTTTCGACAATAGTAACAGACGCTTTCACCGCTTGATAGAGAAATGATGTTACTTTTCGACCAGTTGCATCACCTCCTGCATGTAAAATACGATGCTGGCTATGTGCCCCTTCTTTTCCAAGAAGAAATTGACCATTTTCGTCAGTATCAAATGTTATACCTTTTTGACACCAGTCTTTTATTTCTTTCGGTCCATCTTTAACGAGGAACTCGACATTTTTTTCGTCATTATGAAAACAACCAGCAATTAATGTATCGCGATAATGATTTTCCCAAGAATCATTTTTTTGAGTAACTGCTGCTATCCCTCCTTGAGCAAGCATTGAATTGCTATCAGCCCATAATGATTTTGTAATGATCACGACTTTTCTATTTTTTAAATGATAAGCTGCAGATAAGGCTGCTATACCACTTCCAATAATAACGATATCTGATTGAGGCATTTTACACCCTCCTGTGAATTAACAGCTGTCTTGACACCTATATTTACATATAATTAAAATAATGACAAGAGTTTTTTATCTTAAGGTAAAAAGATTGTAAGAATAATAGAGGTGAAAACATTGATTTATCTAGACTATGCGGCAACAACACCTATAAGTGATCAAGCATTAACGATTTATGGAAAGGCAGCTAAATCAGCCTTTGGAAATAGCAATAGCTTACATGATATCGGGGGAACATCAAGTCAACTTCTAGAATCATCTAGAAGAGTGATTGCAAAGCTTATCAATGGAGATGAAAAAGGATTATTTTTTACAGGTAGTGGGAGTGAGGCTAATATCCTAACCATTCAATCTCTTCTAAATGGACTTAATGATTCGAAAAAACATTTGATTACTTCGCAAATTGAACATTCTTCTCTATACCATCTTTTTAAAAAACTAGAAAGGGAAGGATATAAAGTTACTTACTTAATACCAAATAAACAAGGTCATATTGAGATAAATCAGGTTGAAAAAGCATTAAGAGATGATACTGGTTTAGTATCAATTCAACATGGAAACTCTGAAATAGGCGTCGTTCAAAATATTAAAAAAATAGGAGAGCTTTTAAAACAAAAGAACATTGTTTTCCATAGTGATTGTGTGCAAACCTTTGGGAAACTTCCGATTGATGTTGAAGAGTTTGGACTAGACGCAATTTCAATTTCAAGTCACAAAATCTATGGACCTAAAGGAATCGGTGCGGCTTATATCAAACCATCGACCTTCTGGAATCCCGTAATACCAGGAACTACGCATGAGTCTGGATTCCGTCCTGGTACAGTCGACGTTCCAGCAGTAGCTGCTTTTGCCACTGCATCAATGGAGATATGTGGAAAAATAGCCGAAAATATGAATCATTATGAACAATTAAGAAGAATTTTTATTGATTCCTTTTCCCCTCATCAGAAGTTGATTACCATTATAAATGATTCGCAACATTGTATCCTACCAAATATAATCCCTTTACAAATAAAAGGAATAGAAGGACAATATGTGATGTTAGAATGCAATCGTTATGGCTATGCTGTATCAACAGGAAGTGCCTGTCAGGTTGGAATGCAAGAACCATCTCGAACACTCTTGAGTATTGGTTATACTAAACAAATTGCCAAACAGTATATTAGAATATCCTTAGGGACTCAAACTACACATGAACAAATAGAAAATTTTGCTAAAGTCCTCATCAATGTAGTAAAGGATTATTATAAATAAACTTACTTTTCATTTTCGAAATAATTTCATGCTACAACTTAGCATATCTTTTACACCAATATATCGAAGGGGAGATTACTCAATGCATAATGAGAAAATACTAGGGGAAGAGCGGCGTAATCTATTATTACAGCTACTTATGAAGGCTGATAAGCCAATTACTGGAGGTGAGCTAGCTAGCAAAGCAAATGTTAGTAGACAAGTTATTGTACAGGATATTTCCTTATTGAAAGCAAAAAACTACCCAATCATTGCTACAAGTCAAGGATATGTTTTTCTAAACCATCAACAAAATCAACCTAATATTTTTGAGAGAATTATCGCTTGTAAACATAGTCCTGAACAAACGAAACAGGAACTAACGATTCTCGTTGACCATGGTGTATTTGTTAAAGATGTCATTGTTGAACATCAAGTATATGGAGATTTAACTGCATCTATTAGAGTTGGAAATCGAAATGAAGTAAATGAATTTATTAATAAAATAAATAAATCAAAAGCAGCTTATTTATCTCAATTAACTGGAGGAATTCATTTGCATACTATACAGGCAGATTCACCTGATAAGCTTGATCGCGCCTGTGAACAGCTTTCCGATGAAGGTTTTATCGTCCATGACTAAGAAAACGATGCTTAATAAAATACAGAAGGTAAATTGAATCAAAAAAACAGGTGGGCTAATATGTCCACCTGTTTTCTTACTGACGAATTATAAATGCAAGTACATTTACTTTCTCCGCAATAATAAACTAGTGTTAGCTTTCTTGCATTGTACTCTGTTTGATCGAATATGCTTCATAGGATCCGAGCAATTTTACTCCACAGCCTAATGCTTCAAGCTCAGCTATTGCACCAGGAATTAAAATCTCATCAACTAGCATATCTATATCAATAATGAAGAAATAATTGCCTAGCCCTGTTTTCATTGGTCTTGATTCAATTTTTGATAAGTTTAGCTTTCGCCAAGTAAAAGCAGAAAGCACTTGGTGTAGGGCACCTGATTGATCCGAAGGCAAAGTAACCATTAGCGTTGTTTTTTCCTTATCCGATAATAGTGTTTGACTTCGATAGTCAAACTTCTTTGATGGGTGCAAAATAGCAAAGCGAGTATGGTTATAAGTATAATCATGTATATTTGCTCTTACAATTTCTAGCCCGTACTCCTTTGCCGCCATTTCATTAGCTATAGCTGCAACAGGTTCATCAGGATGCTTGCTAACATATTGTGCAGCAGCACCAGTTGATGTAGCATAATCATACGTTATTCCTTTAAATTTTTTATGCAAAAATTTATGACATTGAGCAATTGCATGAGAATGGGAGTAAATTCTTGTCGTGTTTTCCCATTCATCCCTTCTTTTAGGATGAACCATAAAATGCTGCTCAATAGGAGAAACGATTTCACCTACTATGTATAAAGGTCGTTCATGGATTAAATAATCAAAAGTTAAATTTACTGATCCTTCAAGTGCATTTTCAGTAGGGACAACAGCAAGATCAATTTCACCATCTGCTACTGCATCAATACATTGTGGGATCGTTGTCATTGGTACCTGCTCAACATCATTACCAAAATAAGCTTCAACAGCTAAATGAGTAAATGTCGCGCGAGGACCTAAGAAACCTACTCTTATTGCCAAAATAGCTTCATCTCCTTATGCACCTTGACCTAATATTTCAACCTTTTCAACAAACTCTAGGCTACGAAACCTTGCCATTAAACGGTTAATATCCTCATTCATTCCATTTGTATTAAGAGAGAGTGTTACATTCGCACGACCTTGAATCGGGATTGTTTGATGGATTGTTAAAACGTTACAGCCTGCTGTAGCAACGACAGATAATAATTCTGAAAGTGTTCCACTCCGATCTTCTAAATGAAAGAAAAGTGTAATTAATTTTTCTTTTACCATTGTGTGGAAAGGAAAAACCGCATCACGATACTTATAAAATGCACTCCGGCTCATATCTACTCTTTGTACTGCTTCCGCAACGGAATCGACTTTACCTCTTTCAATCAGCTTTTTAACTTCTAATGTTTTTTTCATCGCTTCAGGCAAAATATCTTCACGAACTAAAAAAAACGTATCATTCTTCATAAACTCCCTCCCATCTATTTTTCTCAATGTAGATAATTTATCACAATATTAATTAAATTTCTTCATTTTTCTATATTTATTTGGTTGTTTTCGTAAACTTATTGCTTTTAGCTTTTTGATAGCTATATAAAAAGAGAGCTTAAAATAAGCTCTCGATCAGTATCGTTACAAAACGATTCAAATATTTATTCAACAAACTCAAATTCATAGTCAAGCAATTTCACTATATCTCCGTCTTTAGCGCCTCTTTCGCGTAAGGCTTCATCTACACCTAGACCACGAAGTTGACGTGCAAACCGTCTAACAGATTCCTCACGGGAGAAATCGGTCATTTTGAATAGCTTTTCAATCTTCTCTCCTGATAGGATGTAAGATCCATCACTGTCACGTGATATAGCAAAGTTCGGTTCTTCCTTTTTAAATTCATAAACAACTCGGTGCTCAGCTGGCTCCTCCTCAAATAGTGGAAACTCAGGAGTACGTTCAATCGTATCAGCAATTTCAAATAGCAATTCGCGAACACCTTCACGAGTAATCGCAGAAATCGGAAATATTTTACTATCATCCTTTAATTTGCTTTTAAAAAGTGCAAGATTCTCTTCAGCTTCAGGCATGTCCATTTTATTCGCTACAATAATTTGCGGTCTTTCAGTTAACCGTAGATTATATTCCTTTAACTCAGCATTAATCGTTACATAATCCTCATAAGGATCTCTTCCTTCTAATCCAGACATGTCAATTACATGAACAATAACTCGAGTTCTTTCAATATGTCTTAAAAATTGATGGCCTAACCCGACTCCTTCATGTGCACCTTCTATTAACCCAGGAAGGTCTGCCATAACAAAACTGCGACCATCTTCTGTTTCAACCATTCCTAAATTAGGGACTAATGTTGTGAAATGATATTCAGCTATTTTAGGTTTTGCAGAGGACACTACAGATAATAACGTTGATTTACCTACACTAGGAAACCCAACTAAACCAACATCAGCCAAAACCTTTAGTTCAAGAATAACGTTTCTCTCGATTCCTGGTTCACCATTTTCTGAAAGCTCTGGTGCTGGATTTGCCGGTGTTGCAAATCTCGTGTTTCCACGACCACCTCTTCCACCTTTAGCAATAACTGCTCTTTGCCCATGTTCAGTCAAATCAGCAATAATTTGCCCAGTTTCCTCGTCCGTTACCACTGTTCCAGGTGGCACCTTTACGACCATTGGCTGTGCATTTCTACCATGCTGATTTTTCGACATCCCATGCTCACCACGAGGTGCTTTAAAATGACGTTTATAACGGAAATCCATTAACGTTCTTAACCCCTCTTCAACCTCAAATACAACGTCAGCTCCATTTCCGCCATCGCCACCTGCTGGTCCACCTTTTGGAACATATTTTTCACGACGGAATGCAACCATACCGTTACCTCCATCGCCACCTTTAACATAAATCTTGACCTGATCGACAAACATTTGTCTTCCTCCGTTCTAAGTACCTAATGAAACAACTATTGCCACTTCATATGTATTCACTTCAAATTCTTTTACATTTATTTTTTCATGATGCTTACTTAACCAACTTATTAAAGTTTCTGTTTCCTTTATTATGCCATTAAAATCAAAAAAGAAACGAACTTCATCCTCATTCGATCCAATATCTATTGTAATCATTAAGTGATTATCATGAGTTATCTCTGCAAGTTGATCAATGGTTTCCAATAAACTCTTTGTCCATTGTGAAACTGCCATATCATATTCCTCTAATGATAAAACATCACCTAATATTTCATATTCCAATTGAAAATGATGCTGCTTCCAGTTAAATGTCATGAGATAGCTTGCAAAGGCTGACATTTTCAGATTACATAGCTTGGACTCTTGCTGTGATTCAATGATAACTTCCTCAATAATTTCATGTACCCGATCAAATTTTTGCAAGGAAAGATTGCCTTTTATTAATTGTAATTTATTCATCCAATCATGCCTTGAATGACTTAATAAATCAACAACATTCCATTCACTATTTTTATTTTTCATACTATTTCCCCTATTTTTTTAATGAGATTGAAAGGAGTATGAGGCTGTATTTAGAATTATAACAAAGATTGTAATATAACATAAAGGGATATCCCTTATTTCGAATGAATTAATATAGATAGGCAAAAACAACAGATCATTTTAGAGGGGATATAAAAATCTCAAGTAAATGTATGACCAGCATGCGTAATAAATGCTCGTAAACATTCTCCATAAAAAAACTCTAGCCTCCGTAAGGCTAGAGTTTCAAATGAACTTATGCTTCTTGTGCTACTGGGTATACGCTAACTTTTTTGCGATCGCGTCCGAAACGTTCGAATTTCACTACACCATCAACTTTTGCATATAGCGTATCATCACCGCCACGGCCTACGTTTTCACCTGGGTAAATTTTTGTACCACGTTGACGGTAAAGGATTGAACCACCAGATACGAATTGACCATCTGCACGCTTTGCACCAAGACGTTTTGCGATAGAGTCACGACCGTTTTTAGTCGAACCTACCCCTTTCTTAGATGCGAAGAACTGAAGATCTAATCTTAACATGAAATTCACCTCCTGTTTAGTTCATTATCTTTACAGAAATATATTGTCCATACTCTCTTTCAATTGTTTGAAGTGAGACAAGCATCCCTTCTAACAATAATTGAACTTTATCACTCGTTGATTTGTCGAGATTGTTAGGTAACTTAACTTGTAAGTACCCTCCTTCTCCACCTTGATCAATTTGTGGCTCAATTTTTGTAAGACTAAGTACTGCATTTACAGCACCAAAGGTAACTGCTGATGCCCCAGCGCAAACAATATCACTGCCGTATTCGTCGAATTCGGCATGTCCAGACAGAGTGAACGATGTGATAAGTCCATCATTTGAACGATAAATTTTAGCATTTATCATATCAAATCGCCTTACGCGTTAATTTTGTCAATGACAACTTTAGTGTATGGCTGACGGTGACCTTGTTTTTTACGGTAGTTTTTCTTAGCTTTATATTTGAAGACAGTGATTTTCTTTTGACGACCATGCTTTTCAACTTTACCAGTTACAGTCGCTCCGTCTACAGTTGGGCTACCAACTTTAACGTTTTCTCCACCTACAAATAAAACCTTGTCAAACGTAACAGTTTCACCTTGTTCAGTACCAAGCTTTTCAACATAAATCACTTGGCCTTCTTCAACTTTAATTTGCTTTCCACCAGTTTCAATAATTGCGTACATTCCTTGCACCTCCTATAAACTCAGACTCGCCAAAACGAGGTGAATGATCGTAATCATTTCTTAACATACCTGATTCTGAGCGGTTGTAGCACGGGTGCGCTACAAATCATAACATTAACCATCATAACAAAAAGCAAGAAATTATGCAACAGTTTTAATATCTTAAAAAGCAAGAAAATCAAATCATCGAAACTCTATTTTCAATTGTCTCTTTACTACCTAAATATTTAATATGATAACATGGAGAAGAGCTATCAGTTGCTGAAAATATTACTTTGTATTTTAAAGCTTCCTCAAGTTGTCTAAGATGCTCTCCATTCTCTCCTTTAACGAGTGAGATTACATCTGAAGTTGCTTCAATCCACATCGCTTCTTCATCCATAAACTGATACTCCCATAGCTCTCTTTCTAATCTATAGGCAACCGATTCAACTGAGAGAATTCTTCCCGTCCCCTTACAAATTGGACATTCAGAAGTAAGCATTGCTTCTAAAGGTTTTCGAGTCTTTTTTCTTGTAATTTGCAAAATATTTAATTCTGTAAACCCTAAAATTTTATGCTGGACACGATCCGATTTCATTTCCTCTATTATTGTCTTAAGAACCATTTCCTGATCTGCTTTATGTTTCATATCAATGAAATCAATTAAAATAATTCCACTAAGGTTTCTCAGACGTATTTGCCTAGCTATTTCCTTTGCAGCAAATTGATTTGTTTTTAATACAGTGTCGCGCATTGATATTTTCCCAGAGAATTTTCCTGTATTAACATCGATAATTGACATTGCTTCGGTATGCTCAATAACGATGTATGCTCCATTTTTCAGCCAGACTACCTGCTTTAATAGCTTTTCAATTTCCTGTTCTATTTTATATGTAGTAAAAATTCCTTCTTTTTGTTCATGATATGAGATTGTGTAATTTGGATATTGTTCTTTAAGCTTTTGTGTTTGTTCAAAATTGTCACAGATAATATAATCTTTAGCTGAAATACCTAAATCATGAATGATTCGATCAATAAAAGAATTTGCTCGATAAATACATGTCGGCTTTTTACTTCTTACTTTAAGTAATTGTTCATATTGACTTTTTAAAGACTGATATTCTGCTTTTAATGTTTCAACGGATTGCTCTTTACTTGCAGTTCGAAATAGTAGCCCTTCATTATCCGCTTTAATAACTTCTGCTATCCCAAGCAATCTTTTTCTCTCTTCTTCATCTGCTACTTTTTTTGAAACTGCCATATAATTACTATAAGGCATATAAACAAGGAAATTACCAGAAAACTCAATATTCGTTGTTAATTTTGGTCCTTTATGATCATCCCCCTCTTTTACAACTTGGACGATAAGCTGCTCTCCCTCTCTTATATAGTGGGAAATGGAGGATTTCGCTGATGGACTCGTTTTCTGGTGTTGAAATTGAACCAAATCATTGCGGTGGAGATATCCGTTTTGTCCAGTACCTAAGTCGATAAATGCCGCTTGCATTCCTGGTAATACCTTCATTACACGTCCGATATATATATTTCCAATCATTTCATCTTCATAGGATAAGGTTTGATGGATTTCTTTCACTTGATTATTTTCTAATAGTGCACATCGTACTTGATCTGTTATATCATTTATAATTAGTTGCCTCACCTTTATCCCCTCTTTCTCCTGAATCAAAGCCTGCTACTCATTTATTGCAAAAATTCTTATATAACTATAACAAAAAAACGTAATTGACGTAAAATAAGAGACGAAGATCCAATGATAAAGGAGAAACATATTTAATATACATAATGCAAGTCACCAACTCTTGAATCAATTAATTTATTAGCAAAATATGCATGTAGCAATTCATTTTCATCCATTTCGGCAATCTTTCTTCCGTTTTTTTCAACGACAATTAAATGCTTACAGCCTCTTTGAAACTGAAGTAGTACATGATATATCAAATCAGACTCATCCACAACAATCGGTTTTAGCTGATGAATCGTATTTTGTTTCCCATAATACCGTTCCATTAAAAAACGTAAACATCCATACATTCGATTTTTATATTCATCATATAGGCTATATAGGAGAAATATTATAATTATCCACATATTTATATGTGTAGGTGAAATTATTAACGTAAATACTAGGTAAACGGTTAAGAAAAAGCTAGATGTCAATAGCATATACATATGTGCCTTTTTGTAAGCCCATAAATGAGAAAACACGATAAATAGCAGTTTCCCCCCATCCAATGGCCAAATCGGTAGCAAATTAAATAAAAGAATAGAAAGATTATAAAAAGTAAACATTTGATAATCCGCGATATTTAAAAAATTCATCTGATATAAAACATAAGCAACACCCTGTAGCCAAACATGCTGGCTAGGGCCTGCAAGTACTACAATTAGCTCCTGCTTTAATGAGCGGTTTCCATGCTCATCCACTTCTGCAACTCCTCCAAAAGGCAAGAGCATGATTGATTTAATACGCCAAGAAAAAAAATGAGCACTTATTGCATGGCCCATTTCATGGATAAAAACGATCAACATTAACATCATTAACGGTTTAAAGCTAGCAGTGATGACACTTATACCAATCATGACCCATAGCAATGGATGGATGTGGACTTTTTGTAAAAGTGTAAGATACTTAGTCAAATGGTATCACCTGATTCGGGTCGATAAAATCATCACCCTTTTTAATTGCGAAATAATACGTACCTTTTTGATTCTCATTTAATTTGATGTCACCTAATTCCGTTCCTTTTTTAACAAATGTGTAAAGGGCAACATTCATTTTGTCTAAATTCCCATACCAAGACTCAGAACCATCACCATGCTGAACAACCATCGTTAATCCAGTATCAGGCATTTCTTCAGCCTTAATTATCACCCCTTCATCTAGTGCCTTTACTGTAGGCATATCAGTTTCTACCATTATTCCTTGACCATTTTCTTTAAATGTTTCGAGAACCTTACCTGTTGCAGGCATAGCTAATTGAGCTGTTTCCGAATCTTTGTCACTTGTCTTATCTTCCTGATTTGTTTCAAATAAAGCTAAAGGTTCTCCGAATTGTTCACGGTACCATGAAGAAACTGCGGCAAATTGAAATTCTTCCTCCATTGCATAAGAAATTGTTGATTTCACCTGATCGAAGGCAGGATTACTGTTCTTGAAAATAATAGCAACAAGCAGAACGATAACTGCAGAAAATAATAATTTAAACATAAAAACTTCTATACGAAACAAAGGATGTCCATTTTTACTATTAGTTGGACCATCTTCATATACAGGCGGAGTATACCCTCCATATCTCTCTTCATCTGTTACATATAATGAAGTCCTCTTAAATGATTCATTTGTTCCTGATGGTAATAAACCTTTTTCCCGTTTTCTTTTTGCAATTCGTTTTCTTACTTCATCCGCTCGATGACTCATCCCCATCAATCCTTTTAGTCAGTTTGTACAATTTTATGCCTTGTCCTTGGGTGATATGAATCAATTTTATGACTTACTCATCTTTCTTTTCCTCGTTTTATATTTCTCCCTTCTAAATAACTTGCATAAATAGAAAAGCTAGTGTTTGAAAAAATTGTTTATATGAAACAATTATTTTCAAACACTAGCTTTATTGAAATAAGGTAATCTTGTAAAACAGCTATTACACACGAACACCGAAAAATTTCTTCAATTTCGTTAGAACACCTTTATTTTGTTCTTCTAACGATTGCAGAGGTACAGATTCCCCTAGAATACGACGAGCAATATTGCGATATGCGATAGCAGCACGATTAGTAGGATCCATTGCAATTGGTTCACCACTGTTTGATGCTTTAATGACATCATCATCATCCGCAACTATACCAATTAAATCTATAGAAAGATGAGTAACAATTTCATCTACATCAAGCATGTCTCCATTTTTCACAAGATGATTACGAATCCGATTTACTACTAATTTTGGTGGCTCAATATTTTCCTTTTCAAGCAAGCCAATAATTCGATCAGCGTCGCGGACTGCTGAAATTTCTGGAGTTGTTACAACAATTGCTTTATCAGCACCTGCTACTGCGTTTTTATAGCCTTGCTCAATTCCAGCTGGGCAATCGATTACAATGTAATCATAATCCTGCTTTAATTCTTCTATTATTTTTTTGATTTGCTCAGGCTTCACTGCTGTTTTATCACTTGTTTGTGCAGCTGGTAATAAATATAGTAAATCTTCAAAACGCTTGTCCTTCACAAGCGCCTGATGCATTTTGCAACGCCCATTTACCACATCAACTAAGTCGTATATTATTCGGTTCTCTAACCCCATTACAACATCTAGGTTTCGAAGACCGATGTCTGTGTCAACTAAGCAAACACGTTTGCCCAATATAGCTAAAGCTGTCCCTAAATTTGCAGATGTTGTTGTTTTACCAACTCCACCTTTACCTGAGGTAATGACAATTGCTTCACCCATAATTAGATTCCTCCTTCAAACCTTGTTAAATTAGGTCGTAAATGAGTAAGTTGCTGTAATCGCTCTATGATCATTTCACCATCTGTATTGATATACGCACATTCCATTTCATTTCCCTCTTTCAAGGTATGATCTGGAGCACGATTAATAATCTGGCTTATACGAAGTTGTGCAGGCTTCATAGACGATGCTGCAATTATTGCATCCTGATTCCCGTCAACACCAGCATGAGCAATTCCTCTTAACGCACCTAGAACAAAAATATTACCGGCTGCTATAACAGTTCCACCTGGATTAACATCGCCAATTAGAAGCAAATCTCCAGTTACCTTTAATACTTGGCCGGATCGAATAATTTTCGCTACCGTCGTAACCTCTGATTCCTGCTTAAGCTTTAAAGCTTCATCCTTTGTCATAACATTGCTATCAATTGACTCAACAATGAGATTTCTTTTTTGTTTGATGACTTTTTCTAGCTTCTCTCGTTGATTCTCATTTACTAATCGATTACCAACCTTTACTTTCACACCAATAACAGGACCTGACCCGTGAACATATTGTTTTAAAGATAGCATTTCTTCGAGTTCAAGGAGTAATTGGTCAAAAGAGCACGAATCATCGAGATGTAACGTTAAGCCATCTTTTGTGCCTTTAATCGTAACATATTGTTGTTTTTGAACCTTCATGACGTTCACCTCAACGATTTTACTATTCGACAGAAATGCTTAAATCCCTTTTTAATCATTTTTGCTCTGTAAAACTCAAAGGTCGATTTTCCGTTTAATCGCTCTCTTTCCGCATATCGCCCGCGGTCCTTTAGCACGAAAGATACATGAGTCTCTTCATGATATCCTTCACCTGCAGAAATCGCACGTTTCCACTTCAATCAACATTATGAGGAAAATTAATCATAAACTTTAAGCCTAAATCTATCTTTTTGCTTTTAAAGACAGGTATGATTATTCATTAATCCTCAGATTCTTCAATTTTAATTTTCGTTAAAAATCTACTAATCGGATAAATAAAAATAATCGCAACGACAGCATTTAATGCAAGAGTTGGCAATAAACGTAATGCTGTAAAATTATACATTGACATGTCCGTTGCTCCGATTAAATAATTAACTCCATACACATAATATTCAAGTAAGGCTACCGATAAAATGGTTAGGAATAGGACAATGAATATATTTTTGTGTAAAACCTTCATTACTTTTGATATCAAATACGCAATTAAAGCATATGTAATAAGATAGATACCAATTACTTCTATATATACAATATCATGTAATAAACCAAACACAAGCCCCAAAAGCATTCCTTGTGTTCTTGTTAAATATACGGAAACAAAAATGATTACGATGAGAACAAAGCGAGGTACAAATAATTGTCCGTCTTGGGCAAATGAGAAATGAACTAAATGTGAGAACATTCCCTCACTAATAAAAACGAAAAAGATAAGAAAAGGAAGAATAAAACGTCTCACGATTCCTCCTCCTCATTCAAGTTCTCAGTAGGATCCTCACCTTGTACTTCACGTTCAGCTACCCAAACTCTATCAATATCGTAGAAATTAGCAGATGGTTTCACATATGCCATTTGTTCTAGCCCATACGAATCCGGCTCAATTTCAGTAATCTCTCCGATAAGTATCCCCTCAGGAAAGACACCACCTTTACCGGAAGTAATGACCTTCTGTCCTACAGAGAGCTTTACTTTGGATTCAATTTTCCGCAGTAATAACGCTCCTTTTTCTTCATCATATCCTTCTATTGTCCCCATTACGTTTTCGGTCGTTTGATTTGTCTCATTGGTTGTTTCATTAGCTTTATTTCCAGTATCATTGTTTGTTTCTTTCTGCTCTAAAGGCTGAACTTCTGCAGAAATTCTATTTTTTAAATCCGTTGCACTTAAAAGTTGCACTGTTGACGTAAATTGTGAGGTTGATTTAACTTTTCCGATAAGACCTTGAGCAGTTACAACTGCCATATTCGGCTTAATGCCATCTTCCTCACCTTTATCAATCGAAATATAATCATACCATCTGTCAGGATTACGACCAATAACTGTTGAATAAATAGGATTATACTTTCTTAAATTTGAAACATTACCAAGTTCGGCAAGTAATTTTTCATTTTCAAGTTTGTACTCCTGTAGATCTGCTTCTAATTGCATGTATTCATCAAGTCTGCTTTTCAATAAAGCATTTTCCTCATATGTATTTTTCAGATCACTTATATTTTCAAAAACACCTGAAATATATGCAGCTGGTTTATGAAAGATAGATTGAAAAACACCGACTGTATCCTGCAAAAATTGCTCTGGCCATGTTAATTTTCGATCGTCCTTAATAGAAAAACCAATCAATGCCACTAAAAAAATTATACTAACTAGCAACAAGATAAGGCGTTTATTTAGGAAAAACTGTGGCATATGAACACCTCTTAACTAATATTTCCAATGCTTGTGCCTTTGCTTATCTCTTAATGATACATGACAAGCAAAGGCAAAAACAATCTTATCTACTATCTCTCGCTTTATTTTTAAATAAATGGATATGCTCTAAAGCCTTACCAGTTCCAATTGCTACACAATCCAACGGTTCCTCTGCAATTAATACAGGCATATTTGTTTCTTCACCAATCACCTTGTCAAGATTTCTTAGTAAAGCACCTCCGCCAGTTAAGACAATCCCGCGATCCATTATATCCGCAGCAAGTTCTGGTGGAGTTTTTTCCAATGTATTTTTAACTGTGTCAACAATTGTATATACTGTATCTTTTAATGCCTCAGCGATCTCTTCAGCCGTAATTTGAATTGTTTTTGGCAAACCTGTTAAAAGGTCACGTCCTCTTATATCCATATTATCGACACCATCTGGAGAACCGGCAGATCCAATTTCCATTTTAATCGCTTCTGAAGTCCGATCTCCAATCATTAGGTTATAAGTCTTTCTTATATATGTAACAATTGCCTCATCCATTTCGTCACCAGCAACACGAATTGACTGACTAGTAACAATGCCTCCAAGTGAAATAATTGCTACTTCTGTTGTTCCTCCACCAATATCAACGACCATACTACCAGTAGGTTCCCAAACAGGTAAATTTGCTCCAATTGCTGCAGCAAATGGTTCTTCGATTGTATAAGCATCTCTTGCTCCAGCCTGTCTTGTAGCATCAATTACTGCTCTTTCCTCAACAGCAGTAATTCCTGATGGAACACAAACCATGACATAAGGCTTTCTCGCAAAAACACCTTTAGTTTTTGTCGCTTGCTTAATATAATACTTCATCATCGTTGCAGTTGTTTCATAATCTGCGATAACGCCGTCTTTCATTGGACGTAGCGCTACAACATTTCCTGGGGTACGCCCAATCATATTTTTTGCATCATTTCCAACAGCTACTATTTGTTTAGTATCTGTTTGTAAAGCTACAACTGAAGGCTCTCTAACGACAACCCCTTTTCCTTTCACAAATACGAGTGTGTTTGCAGTCCCTAAATCTATTCCAAGGTCTCTTGTACCAATACCGAACATAGGGTGTATCTTCCTTTCTGAAACGAAATATATAGTTTTTTAATAATCATAGGAAAATGGACAGAAAACATTATACATTATTTTGAGGATTTGACTAATTCACGGTCTTACCTGTAGTGAGGTTCGTATTCCTTTGCTGTTTCTTCATCTTTCCTGCTTATTATCTTTGAGTCTTACCAAAACGGAAAAAAAACTCATAAACCTTATTATATCGTAAATACGCAAAAAAAAAAGTGTTACACGTAGCCTTTTTCTTTTAGACTGACATATTTTTGATCTCCTATAATAAGATGGTCCAAAAGTTCTATTCCTAACATTTTACCACATTCGGTTAATCTTTTCGTCACCTCAATATCCTCTCTACTTGGCGTTGGGTCCCCTGAGGGATGATTATGAACACAGATGACCGATGCAGCTGAACGTTTGAACGCTTCCTTAAATACCTCTCGTGGGTGGACGATCGATGCATTTAAGCTACCAATAAACACCGTTTGCTTATGAAGAACTTGATTTTTTGTATTTAAATATAAACATACAAAATGCTCTTGGCTCAAAAAACGCATTTCGTCCATTACATAATTGGCCCCATCTTGTGGAGAACGGATCGTATATCTGTCATCATATGTTAGACGATTGATTCTTCGTCCAAGTTCCATTGCTGCAATAATTTGTGCTGCTTTTGCCTTACCAATTCCTGAAATTGAGGTTATTTCTTCAACAGTTGCATTTGTTAACATCCTTAAGCCTTCGAAATGCTTCAATAATTTTTGTGACAAATTTAAAACAGATTCTTTACTTGTACCAGTACGTAAAATAATTGCCAACAGCTCTTGATTAGAAAGTTTATCAGGACCATCATTAATCAAACGCTCTCGTGGACGCTCATCTTGCGGGAAATCACGGATTTTAAAATTAGAAGTTTCCATTTATCCTCCTTTGTTTCCCTTTCTGCTCAGTTATTGAATATTGCGATTTTCAGTAATACCAACTCTCAATTGACGTAATTGGTATTATCTACAACATTAAAAGGATGTTTTGTATTAATATCATAAACGTTATATGCCGATTTATTCCAAATTTGAACGATCCGGAACAAAATAATCTTCAATTGGAGAAAAACCCAACAATTTCTAATTCTCTTTTCAGTCTTGCAATTGGTAATCCTACTACTGCATAATAATCACCACTAATTTTATTTACTAGCAATGACCCGTAGCCTTGAATCCCATAGCCCCCTGCTTTATCCATTGGCTCCCCAGTTGATACATAATCCTCGATTTCTTTATTCGATAATGGATAAAATGTAACAGCCGTTTTCTCAGTAAACGAACGAATCTGACTACCATAAATAATCGATACACCTGTATACACCTCATGAGTTTTACCAGAAAGCTTTTGTAATATTTCTATCGCATGATTTTTATCAACTGGCTTTCCAAGCATTTGACCATCATAGACAACAAGAGTGTCAGAACCAATGACATAGGCGTTTTGATTGCTTTTAGCAACATATTCAGCCTTTTGCTGTGCTAATAATTTTACCATTTCTTCAGGATGTAGTGTTTCATCTACCTTTTCTTCAACCTCACTTGGTATCACCTTAAACGGGATTTGTAATAATTCTAGAAGCTCTTTTCTACGGGGCGAAGCTGAAGCTAATATGAGGTTTGTGTTCATGTTGTTTCATCCTTTCTTCGTTTCAGATTAGAAGATACGGTTTAATCTTACCAAACGAAATGGTAGAGAACAATTTAATAAAAGTGAATTTTACATTATATGACTTTTAAATAAACGCGCTGTTCAATTTAGCTGTCTATTTCCTCCTACAGTGTTCGCTTTCCGCAGGCGGTTCAGTTTGGAAGTCTCTTTGTCGTTAACGCATATGAGGGTACCTTTTTCACACTTCTACAAGTAGGCATCTCACTTATTCTCTCCAATAAGCCAAGTGTTAAGAGTGCAGCATTAAACTATAACAAAGCCTAATAAAAAAGAGTAATAAGGGCTAAACCTATCTAACATATTCATAGATAGATTTCCCTCATTACTCTTTTAAGCTCCTCTATTAATAAAACTAATTGCTTCTAATAGTTTCTGTTGGGCTTGCCACCCTTGTTTATTTTTAATATGTGTAATTGATTGATTCATCGCTTCAATAGCTTTTTTCTCTTCGTCACCGTTAGCCTTTATTCCTTTAATATCAGATTCAATTTTTGTTATTTCGTCATTACCAATAGATGTTCCAATTGCGGATAAAGCTGATATCGATGCTAACTCTTGAATAGAACTGGCCCATTGCTCTGCCGACTCTGTTGTTTGAATTGGAAGTGTTAGTTGTTTTCCACCCCAAAACTCGATATCAGGCAAGCTTTTTTGTTTATATAGATCAGCAAGTGAGCTTGTTTCACTTTTATCTTTTCCTAATCCTGCATAAACTGTGAAATTTCCATTTGTTTCAAGAACAACTGACGCTAATCCTTCTGATTTAATTGTATTTGCAACTGTATCAGCAGCTTCCTTTTTCGAAAATATCCCACCTTGAACAACATAAATTGACAAACTTGCATTTGATGTCGCCTTTACATCATCAGCCGTCGTTTCCTTAGCATCTTTATCTTCAACTGTTGTATTACTATTGCTATTTGGAACTACTTCATTCACTGTCCCGGCAGTTGGCATATCCTTATTAGACAAGAAGTTCAATGCAATAATACCAAACAACACACCTAAACTAATTGCAAAGAGCGGGATAATGAACAATCGCTTAACTTGATTATCACTTTTCTTCTTTTTGGATGAAGAATATTGATATGGGATTACCTTCTGGTTAGATAAGACTTTTTTACTTTTTTTAGGAGTGACAACCTTTGGATCTTCTTGAAATACAGATTCATCTTCATCTGGGAGAAGCCAAGGAAACTCCTCTTCCTTTTCTATCGGTTGTTTTGCAGAAGCGATTTCCTTTTCTGCCTCTAGCTTTTCTTCCCAGCTTGAAATAGAAATTTCATCCTCATGTTTTTTAGCTTCAGATAAAGGGCGTTCTTTGCCATTTATTTTCACCTTTATTGGATTAGTTGTTTGCTTGTCCATATGCCTACCACCCTTCATTTGCAAATCACGTGCGATCAATTTGCTTACCATGCTATCAGATTAAAACAAAAAAAGAACAAGACATTTGTCGTCTCGTTCTGAAAAGTTTTCGTCAAATAAATATGTGTTTCGTCATTCTCTACAAAATGACTTTAAAAGAACTAGAGCATTAACGACTAGATATAGAATTAAATAATTCAAATAACCAATCTCGTTTATATATAAAAAAGCATACCAGCACTGCTAATACCTTTTAAAGCTTTTAGATTACTCACTTTTATAGATTATCCTAAAACCCTATTATCCAAATTTCTAATTATTTCACCAACCATTACTCAAAATATATATGTATAAACCGATAAGTGAATCTCCGAAAAAATATGCAATAAGTGTTCCCACAACGATTGAGGGCCCGAATGGAACAGGTTCTCTTTTTTTATATTTTCCTAATATTATCCTTCGTACTCCATCTAAAGTTCCGATTAATGTCGAAAGAAAGAATGCTAATAATACAATTTTCAGGCCTAATACAAACCCAAGTAAACCGAAAAGCTTAATGTCTCCTCCACCTATACCACCCTTACTTATATGAGCAATGAAGAGCAATAGGGCAAAGATAGCTGCTCCACCAATAACAGAGTCATACCATGGGTCAAGCGGATAAATTATCCGTTCAATAATAAAAACGACAAGAAAAAACAAAAGCACTCGATTTGGGATGAGCATATATGAAACATCAGATACAAAAATTATCATACATAAGGAAATTAAAGTGAGGGTAATTATTAGTTCAAAACTCCAACCAACAATTAAAGGTGATACGAAAAATAGAAGCCCTGTTGAAAGTTCAACAAGTGGGTATATACGAGATATATTAAAATGACAGCTTCGGCATTTTCCCCTTTGTAATAGATAAGAAACTATTGGGATTAATTCGATTGCCGTTAATCTATGGTGACATCTAGGACAAGTTGAACGTGGTGTAATTAATGATTGATTTAATGGAATCCTAAGACCAACAACATTAAAAAATGAACCAAGCACTAAACCATAAAGCAGCAATAATAAGTTATTCACAAGCATCAGCAGTTTGATTATTAAATAGAATTTTAGTAGCCTCCGAAACTGCTATTTTTCCACTCAAACTAAATAAACTTATAAGAATCACTAAATAAACATTGAAACAAAATAATTCAATACATGATAAACCACATAGAATTTGGATAGGTTTCTTCACTTTTTATCATCTCCAATTAAAATGGTATATTTATCCTATTCATCCCAACTATGAATATTATACCATGACCTTTATGCCTAGAAAATTAAAATTCCCCCTTAATTAATGTACCAAAAAATTCATTATAGCCGATTTAATAGACTATATATATGTATTGTATTCATTCTTTTTCATTAAATAATGTTCCACTATATAGTGGTCATTAGTATAATATTATCCCAAGTAAAAGTTGTTTTATATCCATCGTGAATATGAGTATAAATGAAAACTAGTAACAACTTCTTATTACATAATGATTACTAAAACTATGTTCCTGAGCTTCGAATTTTCCTTCTTCTCAAAAAGCATATGTTTCAACTAGCCACAATATAATATAACTAAATGAAAACTATATAAAAAATTTTATAATTCTACTATACATAACAAAAAAGCAAGCTATTAATACTAGCTTACTTTTCGTATATATCCCTATCTTCTTATTTCGTGGGAAATAATTTTAATAGACAAAAATCGTTAAAGAGGAATATTATTCCAATTATTTTTTTCATAAAAATAATTACGTATGTGAGATATAAAATAAAGAGAACCGACTACTACAATTAAGTCATCTCCTCTATTTTCATATATCTTTAACAGATTTTGTATCTTCTCCACCCAATCATCCGAATAACTTTTATTTCCCAATTCACAAACTGAATATAGTTCACTTGCTTTTGCAGCTCGTGGAAAGTCAAAGGAGGTAAAATGTATGGAAGAAGCTATCCTCGTTAACAAATGGATCATTTCTTCATAATTTTTATCATTTAAAATACTAACTAAAAAATGAATATTTCTATTCCCATAATGTCTTTTTAAAGTTGAAACGAGGCTTTCAATCCCTTCGATATTATGTGCTCCATCAATAATTACTTCAGGATTATCATATACTTTCTCAAATCTACCAATCCAATTTGTTTTCTCAAGAGCTGTTTTTAGCTGCATTTCATTTATATTCACTATATTTTTCCGTTTTAAATAATCAATTGCCGAAATGGCAAGTGCTGCGTTTTTAGTTTGGTGTTCTCCTTTCATCGTAATTAGCACATCATCGTAGACATACGATGATGTTTCTAATGAAAATAATTCTCCATTTCGATGAAGCTGATGTTTAACGATATTAAAATCTGTTCCGTAAATAAATAATGGTGCATTTTTTCTTTTAGCAACATCTTTAACTACTTGTATACCATTTTCATTTTCAATTGCTGTAAAAACTGGAACACCACTTTTAATAATTCCTGCCTTTTCTGCGGCAATTTCTTCAATCGTATTCCCTAATATGTTCATATGATCATATCCAACATTTGTAATTATCGATAATAAAGGATGGTTGATGACATTCGTTGAGTCAAGTCTTCCACCAAGCCCTGTTTCTAGCAGTAAAAAATCTGGTTGATTGTATTTTCCGAAATAAAGATACATCATCATTGTAATGACTTCAAACTCAGTTGGACTACCAAGTTCGGTTTGCTCAATCTGTTCTACATATGGCTTAATTTCATTAACAAGTGAAAGCATTGCTTCATCAGATATTGGTTGGCCATTAACACTTATTCGTTCATTAAAAAGCTCTATATATGGAGAAGTAAAAGTACCTACTTTATATCCTGCCTCAATTAATATATGGCGCATATATGAGATAGTCGATCCTTTTCCATTTGTTCCAGCTACATGGATAATTTGTAAGTTTTCTTCTGGATGGTTGTATTTTTCTAAAAACCATTCCATTCGTTTTAAGCCAGGCTTTACACCAAATTTTAATCGTGAATGGATCCAATTAATTGCTTCATCATAATTTGCAAACATAATGATGCCACCTTTATATTTACTTAGTAAAAGTCGGGTGAGTCATTGACTCACCCGACTTTTATACAATTAACCTCTTAGTTCCTCAATTCTTGCAATGACAATATCACGTTTTTCGATATAATCTTTTTCCTTTGCCTTTTCTTCTTCGATTACCTTTTCAGGAGCCTTTTTCAAGAAGCCTTCGTTTCCAAGCTTTTTCTGAACACGTTCGACCTCTTTATCAAGCTTTTCTTTTTCCTTTTCAAGTCGTTTAATTTCTTCATCGATATTGATGAGCCCTTCCAACGGTAATATAATCTCCGCACCAGTAACAACAGCTGTCATTGATTTATCTGTTGAAGTAATATCTGTTGCAATTGTTAACGAGCTTGTATTACAGAACCGTTCAACATATGCTCGATTTGTTTCAAGCTGACTAACAATGTCCTCGTCTTTTGCTTTAATCGTCATTTCAATTTGCTTACTCATCGGAGTATTCACTTCTGCGCGAATATTTCGTACAGAGCGAATGACTTCAACTAATAATTTCATTTCATTAGCTGCCTGTTGATCGGTAAGTTCAGGATTAACAGTAGGCCATTTTGCTATCGTAATTGACTCGCCTTCATGTGGAAGTGACTGCCAGATTTCCTCAGTAATAAATGGCATGAATGGATGTAACAATCTCATTGTGTTATCTAATACATAAGCAAGGATTGAGCGAGTTGTCTTTTTCGCAGCTTCATCCTCTCCGTATAATGGCAATTTCGCCATTTCAATATACCAATCACAGAAATCATCCCAAATGAAATTGTAGAGAAGTCTACCGATTTCACCAAATTCATATTTATCAGCAAGACTTGTAACATTTTCAATCGTTTCATTTAGTCGAGTTAAAATCCATTTATCAGCGACTGATTTTTCACCAGTAATATCGATTTCTTCAAATGTTAAACCATCCATATTCATTAACGCAAAACGTGAGGCATTCCAAATTTTATTCGCAAAATTCCAAGTTGATTCTACCTTTTCATGACTAAAGCGTAAATCTTGACCTGGTGAGCTTCCTGTTGATAAGAAGTAACGTAAGGAGTCAGCCCCGTATTTATCAATAACCTCCATCGGATCGACACCATTACCTAATGATTTACTCATTTTCCGACCTTGTTCATCGCGAACAAGTCCATGAATTAATACATCTTTAAAAGGACGTTTGCCAGTAAATTCAAGACCTTGGAAAATCATTCTTGAAACCCAGAAGAAAATAATGTCATACCCTGTTACTAATACATCTGTCGGATAATAGCGTTTGTAATCAGCTGAATCTGTATCTGGCCAGCCCATTGTAGAAAACGGCCAAAGAGCTGAACTAAACCACGTGTCAAGCACATCTTTATCCTGCTCCCAATTTTCTATATCTGCAGGCGGTTCTTGATTAACATATACCTCTCCTGTTTCTTTATGGTACCATGCTGGAATACGGTGTCCCCACCATAATTGTCGAGAAATACACCAATCACGGATATTCTCCATCCAACGCATATAAGTTTTTTCAAATCTGTCTGGAACAAAATTCACCTTTTCTTCTTCTGCTTGTTGAAGCTTAATTGCTTCATCTGCTAAAGGCTGCATTTTTACAAACCATTGAGTTGAAAGATACGGTTCGACAACTGCTCCGCTTCTTTCACTATGTCCTACAGAATGAAGATGCTCTTCAATTTTAAATAACACACCTTGCTCTTGTAGATCTTTCACTATTTTTTTACGACACTCAAAGCGGTCAAGTCCATTGTATATACCTGCGTTTTCATTCATTGTTCCATCTTCGTTCATCACAAGAATGCGCTCGAGGTTATGACGGTTTCCAACTTCAAAGTCATTTGGATCATGAGCAGGAGTAATTTTTACTGCACCTGAACCGAATTCCATATCTACATAATCATCACCAACAATTGGAATTTCACGACCAACAATCGGTAAGATTACTTTTTTTCCAATTAAATGTTTGTACCGTTCATCTTCTGGATGAACAGCAACCGCAGTATCTCCAAGCATTGTTTCTGGTCTAGTAGTAGCAATTTCAATAGAGCCCGAACCATCTGCTAACGGATAACGCATATGGTAGAATGCACCTTGAACATCTTTATATATTACTTCAATATCTGATAAAGCTGTTTTTGTTTGTGGATCCCAGTTGATAATATATTCGCCACGATAAATAAGGCCTTTATTATAAAGGGATACAAATACTTCACGAACAGCCTTTGATAAGCCTTCATCAAGTGTGAAACGTTCACGTGAGTAATCTAATCCAAGTCCTACTTTCGCCCATTGCTCACGAATATGACCTGCATATTCCTCTTTCCATTTCCATGTTTCTTCAACAAATTTTTCTCTACCTAAATCATATCGTGATTTTCCTTCTTCACGTAGCTTAGCTTCCACCTTTGCTTGTGTTGCAATCCCAGCATGGTCCATTCCAGGCAACCAAAGGACATCATAGCCTTGCATCCTTTTCATACGTGTCACAATATCTTGCAGCGTAGTATCCCAAGCATGACCGAGATGAAGTTTTCCCGTCACATTTGGTGGTGGAATAACAACTGTATATGGTTGTTTATTTTGATCACCTGTTGCTTCAAAGTACTTCCCCTCAAGCCAAAATGAGTAGCGATTCTTTTCAATTGTCTGTGGGTCATATTTAGTTGGTAATTCTCGTTGATTTTGATTATTTTCCATCAAAATATCCTCCTTCATCATGTTTCATATTTATAGATGGAACTATATTTACACAAAATAAAAACTCCTTCCATCCCTTAAAAGGACGAAAGGAGAAAATTTCGCGGTACCACCTTTTTTCATAGACATATGGTTACCCATATAAGTTGCCTATGCACTCAACATTTATAACGGTAAAAACCGGCTTCTTTTACTATCTTCAAAGAAGCAACTCCTGGGCGACCTTCCAAAGTATCATCATAAGAAATCTTTCAGCAAATGATTTCTCTCTCTGTAAAGTGATATCCATTGTACTCTTCCCATTCAACGTTTATAAGTTATGTAAATTTCATCTACACTCTATATTACTAGAAAAAACTTTTTTTCGTCAATATTTTCGCCAAATTTCTATTCTTTCATACAGGCACTTCCCTAAGCCTACTAGCATATTTTAATAATACAAATTAAGACAAAAGCAAACGAACCTGTTGACATTATTTTATGTAAATTCAAAAGAATTGTGAGCTCATTATAAAGCGTTTCGGAAAATTTAGGAGGGTTGCGTTATGAAACGGAGATATAATCCTTATACACTTCCACCATGGGTTAAGCAAATTAGGGATGTAGGGGTTCAAATCATCATTCCTTTAACAATTTTCCAAGGAATTCGTACAGTCTTTTTTCCAACATCTTTTGACGTCCTTTTATTAGGCTTATTAATTATTTTAGCTATTGCTTTGCGGTTTGATTGGATTTAACTCATAGTAAAATAGAGACAAAACTACGAGAAAACGATTGAAGAGAGACTGTGTGGGGACAGTCCCTCTTTCATATTATAAGAATTTAAGCTTCTTCTGCTTCAAGCCTCTTTTTTTCTTCGACCTCAGAAATTTTCATTACTAAATATTCAATATTTTTAAAATGCCAATAAGCTCTTATTAATCTCTTATTCTTCTCTAATTCAGAATATTTACTTGGATTCTTTACACACTGTTTGATTAACTGACAAATTCGTTGTGGATATGCTAAATAGCTAAGGAATAACAGCATTTCATCCTCTTTAAAAGGGTAGCTATTCTGGTACGTATAAAACCAATTGACACAGTCCTGACATTGGGTTGGAAATGTTTTCGATGTTCGATACATAAATAGAAGTAAATCATCAATGGGTGAAGCGTATTTTGCATCCTCAAAATTAGATAAGTAGCCAGTACCATCTTTATCATACAAAAAATGATGAGCAGATATTTTCCCATGGGTGAGAACAATTCGAGATTTCTCTTTATTTTCCATTGACTCAGACCATTCCTTCAGTTTTTTTGAAGAAAATTCAATCGCTCGACTTACTTCAATGAAATAAGTGACTGCTTGTAATTCAAATGGTGACAGATATAGCTTCTGTTCACAATGTTCTACAAAACGTTCATAAAATTCCTTATCTTCTTCCCACTTTTTTATCATTTTCGTGTAATGATTTTCTGCCTCATGAGCTTGTAACTTTCTTTCTACTTCTGTTCGATGATGCAAAGCTGCAATTTCTTTAAATAAATACTGATGACGTGCATCAAGCTCCTCATTATAATCATTTGGTAGCCATGGCATAATATAATAATAGTCATTCCCTAGCTTTGAGAGAAAGTGTTGATATTTATTATTTACAATCGGAACATAGCTTGTATAGCGATGTTGATTTAATGTTAGAAACGATTGAATGAATTGGTGATTCGATGGTTTTGCTAACCTTTTAAGTACGTAATTGCCTTTACTCGTATGAACTTTGAGCGCCTTTTTACTTAAAGCCTCAGTATATTCAGGAATAATTTCATAGTCCTGTAAGATTGAGTTTAGTTCGTCTTGTTGGATGTCCAAAGGAGATACACCTCAAATCTTCAATTGAGATTAAAATAATAAATTGCCAATTGTCCTTCTATAAACTTCATTTTTAAAGAAAAAAACAGTAAAGGAAACGACGTCCCATACTGTTTTTGTTTTGTATTACTTAGATACGGAATAGTCTGGTATATAAAGGATTTGCCCTTCGTAAATATCCTGATCTGCATGAAAATTATTTACACGAATAAGCTGTTGCACAGAAATATCATATCTTTCACAAATTTGTTCCATCGTGTCACCTTGTTGGACGATACACATCTTCACTCTTGTAAAATCTTCTTCCTCATCACGTGCAAATAGACTTGTTAAATAATGGGCGTCCTTTGTATTGTCTTCCTCTCGGATATTTTCTTCATCATCTTGTTGCTCGGAAATTTCATCTTCTTCCTCTGTTTTTGAGAAAAATGCATATTGAACTTCTTGTGGTTCTTCAGAAACAGATTCCTGTTGTTGTCTAACCTCTACTGTTGCAGGCTCAAAAAGTTCATCATTCGTTTCTTGTGATTGAAGCTTTTCTTCTTCTAGTTCAGCTACATTGAATTCTGTTTCGTCTTTTTGAGAATCATCGACGCTTTCTTCTTGTTGTTGGCCACTTATTTCATCTTTTTCTTGGGCAGTTTCTTGATCATTTTCGTTTCTTATTTGTTGAATTGATGCTTCCTCAGCAATTTCATCATCAACAACAGCTAATTTTTCTAATTTGTCCTCTTCCTTAGAGGTTTCATGATAAAGTGATAAGAATGGATTTTCCTCTTTTTCAAGTATCGGATCATCTTGTGGGTTTTCCCTTTTTTCAAGTATCGCATCATCTTGTGGGTCTTCCTTTTTTTCTCGATAAAGCGGTTCAGGGATTTGATCTTCCTCTTCTATTTCTTCTTCAATGAAAGTTTCTTCTTCAGCATGCTCGAGAGAAGTACCTTGGTCTCGGGGTTGTTCATTAACGATTCCACTAATTGATAAATCTGCTACAAGCTTTAAACATTTTATATCTGGAATTTCATAATCAAATGATTCAATCGATACATATACCTCTTCTAAATTATCAATACGATTTCGTGGTATTGTAATATCAACTGGAAAGCGATGAGTTAAAATACTAACACCATCTTCTCCTGTTTGCACCTCATTTACATAACGAACATTAGCATATTCAAACTGCTCTGAATGAGTAGCATTTTCTGCAATCATGTATTCCCCTGAAAGTTGAAGAGCACCTCGAATTGAAACATATTGATCATGTTCATGAATCGAGATATCTGGATCTAATGAAATAGAAAGTAGATCAGATACTTCCTGTCCCTTTTGAAACCAAACTGATTCTTCTACTGAAAACCGTAATTGATTTTGTTCCTGCGACAAAAAAATTCCTCCTTTCAAATCGACGACTAACAATGGACACATAAGTTTGTGTTAATACTTAAGGAAAAAGTATTGCTCTGTTAAACTTGGTTGTTGATTTCCGCGGGCGGTCCGGGAGCTGCCTGTAGGGTCTCCGTATTGACACGCTCTCTAAGTAGGAGTTTCATATCCTCCTCTCTAACCAACAAACTACAATAAAACAACAATAACCTTTAACATAGCCAAAAGAAAAAAGACATACATATTTCTTAGGGTTCTAACATTTGTTTAGGAGATTCCCACTAAACAGTCAAAGGAAAACTTGCCCTAACATTTTAAGTAACTCCGTACTCATTCCCAAAAAGCTTTGACAATACAGATGTATGATTGAAATGAACAAAATATGATTACAATCTTATTTAGATTCCTTTTTAACAATAAAAAAAGGCCTTACACGTTCAAACCGTGTAAGGCCTCTTCCTTTATTGCTTTATTTTAGTTCAGAAAATGCATTTCTAGCCGCTTCAATAGTAAAATTAATATCTTCATCTGTATGTGCAGTCGACAAAAATAATCCTTCAAATTGTGATGGAGGAAGGAATACACCTTGATTTGCCATTTTCCGATAATAGCTTGCAAAATAATCAAGATTAGAAGTTTTTGCCTTATCATAATTGATTACCTCTTCATTTGTAAAGAAGAAACCAATCATTGAACCGGCACGATTAATTGTATGCGGAATATCAAACTCTTTTGCAGCTTTTGATAATCCCTCTTCTAACCGATCAGCTTTTCGCTTAAATTCTTTATATGAATCCCTTGTTAAAAGTTTTAATGTTTCATATCCTGCTGTCATTGCAAGTGGATTTCCAGATAATGTTCCCGCTTGATAGATCGGGCCACTAGGTGCTATTTGCTCCATAATTTCCGCTTTCCCACCATATGCACCCACTGGTAAGCCTCCACCAATAACTTTACCTAAGCAAGTAATGTCAGGTGTGACTCCAAAGTAATCTTGAGCACATCCGTAATCAACACGGAAGCCAGTCATTACTTCATCAAATATTAATAATGCCCCATACTTTGTTGTTATCTCTCGTAACCCTTCTAAAAATCCTGGAATTGGGGGAACTACTCCCATATTTCCTGCCACAGGCTCAACGATAATACATGCAATATCTTCGCCGAACTGTTCAAATGCGTAACGAATGCTCTCCAAGTCATTATATGGAACCGTAATTGTATTTTGGGCAATTCCTTCAGGAACACCAGGACTATCTGGTAACCCTAAAGTAGCGACCCCTGATCCTGCTTTAATTAACAAGGAATCTCCATGTCCATGATAACAGCCTTCAAACTTTATAATTTTATTTCGTCCAGTATAACCCCGAGCTAAACGCAATGCACTCATTGTCGCCTCTGTACCAGAGCTAACCATTCTTACAATTTCAATTGAAGGGACTCTTTCAATAACTAGCTTAGCTAATTCATTTTCGATTATTGTAGGTGCACCAAAGCTTGTCCCTGATTCAACTACCTTTTTGATTGCTTCAACGACTGTGTCGTGGGAATGACCGTGAATTAATGGCCCCCATGATAAAACGTAATCAATATATTCATTTCCATCAATATCATATATTTTTGCACCTTTTCCATGATCCATAAAAATCGGATTCATTCCAACTGATTTAAAGGCACGAACAGGGCTATTTACTCCCCCGGGCATTAACCCCTTCGCTTCTTCAAACGCCTGCTCGCTTTTTGCATAGCTTCTCATTGTAAATCCCCTCCTACTTTCATCGTGAATAAAAAGGCTAGTTTACTTTTCTTCTTTTAACCATCGTGCAACATCTTTGGCAAAGTACGTAATAATTAAATCTGTTCCTGCGCGCTTCATTCCAATTAACATTTCCATAACAGTTGCCTTCTCATCAATCCAACCATTTAAAGCTGCTGCTTTTATCATTGAATATTCTCCACTAACATTATAAGCAACGATTGGAAGGTTAAAGTTGTTTTTCACATCTCTAATTATATCTAAATAAGAGAGTGCTGGTTTAACAATTAAAAAGTCTGCTCCTTCTTCAATGTCTGACTGTGCTTCACGTAATGCTTCATCACGGTTTGCAGGGTCCATTTGATATGTTTTCCGGTCACCAAACTGTGGTGTACTTTGAGCAGCATCACGAAAAGGACCATAAAAGGCACTCGAATATTTCACAGCGTAAGACATGATTGGAATATGTTCAAAGCCTGCTTCATCTAATCCTTTACGAATTGCAGCAACAAATCCATCCATCATATTAGATGGAGCAATAATATCAGCTCCAGCCTTTGCCTGACTTACAGCTGTTCGTGCTAACAATTCGAGAGATTGGTCATTTAATACTTCGCCATTCTCAACAATTCCACAGTGTCCATGGTCTGTGTATTCACAAAGACATGTATCAGCAACTACGAGCAGTTCAGGAAATGCTTCTTTTACTTGTCTAGTTGCACGTTGTACAATTCCATGATCGTGAAAAGCTTGTGTTCCACACTCATCTTTTTGCTCAGCATCTGGAACACCAAATAATATGATTGATTTGATTCCTAAAGATACGATTTCTTCAATCTCAGCATTTAATAAATCTAAAGATAAATGGTAAACACCAGGCATTGAAGCAACTTCATTTCGCTGGTTCATCCCCTCAACAACAAATAAAGGATAAATAAAATCCTCTGCACGAAGATGTGTTTCCCTTAATAAGGCTCTCATATTGGCGCTACTACGTAATCTTCGATGTCTTTTAAATTGAATATCCATTAAAAATCCTCCTTATTCTGTTCAAGCTCTACCATTAGCTTAATCATGTCCTCTATTGTATAGGAAGCAGCCATATATCCTTTTAAACCATATTCCTTTAACGTTTTATACGTAATTGGACCGATGCATATAAAGATAATGTTATGTAGGTTATCAAAAACTCCCTTTTCCTTAAATATCTTCATAAAACTATCTACAGTTGATGAGCTTGTAAACGTGATATAATCAAGTTCATTATATTTCACATATTTTTTCAGTTTATCTGCTTCCTCTTGGTTATGAATAGTCTTATATACAATTAAATCATTTACTTCATAGCCATGCTTTCGCAAACCTTCGACAAGAGCTGGACGTGCAAGATTGCCTCTAATAACTAATATCCGTGACGTTAATGGTAATTTAGCAACAATTTGCTCAACTAGCTTTTCAGCAACAAACTCCTCTGGAATTATCGACACTGACAAACCGAGTTGTTCCATTTGTTTACTTGTTTTTCTCCCAACTGAAGCTGAAATTAAATGTTTTAAATTTCTATAGGAAATCTCCCATTTATCTAAATAATATTTAAAAAAAGTGACACCATTTGCACTTGTAAAAACGATACAATCATATTTTTCAAGATAATGAATTGTTTCTTTTATCTGATTTTCGTTTTCAACGTTTGCTTTTACTTCAAGCAATGGAGCAGGAAGGGCAATACCCCCCTCTGCTTCTATTTTTGTCATAAATTCCTCAACCTGAGATTTTGCTCGAGTTACTAATATTCTCTTTCCTTTTAACGGTTGACTACCTGTAGCCATTATTTTTCTAACTCCGCTTTTACTTTATCTATTAATTTCTTAGCACCTTGATTTGTTAAAGTCGTTGAAACTCGTTCTCCTAATTCAGCAGGATTCTGATCAGTTAATTGCTCTTTATAAACTTCCTTTCCATCAGGCGATGCTATAAGCCCTGTAAAGGTAATTTCTTTATTTTCATTAACTGTTGCAAAGCCTGCAATGGGAACTTGACAGCCCCCTTCCATTTTTGTAAGAAAGGCTCTTTCAGCTTCAACTGCCAAACGAGTTGCTTCATCCGTAAACTTTTCAAGTAAACCTAGTAATTCATTATCATCCTCGCGGCATTCAATTGCTAAAGCCCCTTGTCCAACTGCTGGTAGGCAAACATCCGTATCTAAAAATTCCGTTACAACGTCCTTGCTCCAACCCATTCTCGCTAAACCTGCAGCTGCTAAAATGATCGCATCATATTCTTCCGTTTTTAGCTTTTCAAGACGTGTATCTATATTTCCTCTAATCCATTTAATTTCTAGATCTGGTCTTTCAATTAATAGCTGTGCACTTCTTCTTAGGCTACTAGTTCCGATAACCGCACCTTTAGGAAGCTCTGATAGTTTTTTACCGTTCTTTGAAATAAGCACATCACGATGATCTTCACGCTTTGGCACGCACCCGATTGTTAGCCCTTTTGGCAAAACGCCTGGCATATCCTTCATACTATGTACAGCCATATCAATTTCTCCATCTAGTATCGCTTGTTCAATTTCTTTTACGAAAAGACCTTTACCTCCAACTTTAGATAAAGTAACATCAAGGATCCGATCTCCCTTTGTTACAATTTCTTTCACTTCAAATTCAAAAGGTAGTTGCAAAGCTTTTAATTGCTCAATGACCCAGTTCGTCTGGGTTAATGCTAGTTTACTACGTCTAGAACCAACTATTATTTTCCGCATAATATCCTCCTAAGCTGACGATTGATGAATATATCTAATGGTTAAGTTTTTTAAGCAGGTCTTTTCTTATGGATCCCAAAAGTGAAATCTTGATAAACTTCCAAATAAGAAGAAATTTATTAACAATACAAGAAAAGCTGCCGTATTCATTAAAGCCACTGACTTTCCTTGTAAGTCTTTTACGATTCTCATATATAAATAAAAGCCAAAAGTTGCCATTACTAGAAATGAACCTAGTACCTTTGCATCAGCCCAAAAAAATTGCTCAAGCTTTATGTATGCCCAAATACTCCCTAAAATTAAACTTAATAACAGCATCGGTACACCGATAACATTTAATACATATGACATATGATCTAATTTTGCTAGATCTTCTATCCGAAGTAGTCTCTTTCCCCATTTTTTTTGCTTTAACAAATTGTATTGGATTAAATACAAAACCGAAAAAACAAATGATAGAGAAAAGGCACCGTACGATAATATTGCCATCGTAATATGAATTAATAAAAGTTCCGATACAAGCTGGCTTGATACTGCAGCTGAAACATATTGTGAAGGTGCAAAAGTATGTAAAGCCATCATAATAAAACCAATGACATTCGTAAAAAAGATGATGAACTCTGCTTTCAAAAATTTATTTAAGACAACAGATAAAGTAACTAAAACCCAAGTATAAAAATATAAACCTTCAAACACATTTAAAACAGGAAATCTCCCTGTCTCATACATGTGAGCAAATAAAAAAATTGTTTGTAAAAGCCAAACAATAGAAAGTAACCAGAAGGCGATATTCTTTGCCTTCCGGTTATGATTAAGAAAATCTATAAAATATAAAAGGACACATAATGCATAAAGAATAATCGTAACTTCATTAATCCTTGTTAAACTCATCCCCATATAAAAATGTTCCTTTCACTTACGGTTGAAGTGAAACATCAAGGCGGTCATTTGTAAGCAATGATTGCTTCTCCGCTCTTTCTTTTTGTACTTGTTCTTCAACAGCTTCTTCAATATTAAAGATTTTCATAAATAATTCCAAAGATTCCTCAGCATTAGCCTCTGCTGACAATTCTTTTACTTTAACAATTGGATCTCTTAGCAATTGATTAATAATACTTTTCGTATGCTTATTTAAAACTTTCCGTTCACGTTCTGATAGATTAGGTAATTTTCTCTCTATGCTTTGCATTGTTTCAGCCTGAATAGATAAAGCCTTTTGACGCAATGCTGAGATAACCGGAACAACACCTAGCGTATTAACCCATTGTTTAAATTGAACAATTTCCGCTTCAATCAATAGTTCAATTTTTTCAGCTTCCTGCTTCCGTTCTTCTAAGTTTGCCTCTACAATTCCTTGTAAATCATCAATATCGTATAGAAAAACACTTTCTAATTCGGCAAGCAGTGGATCAAGATCACGTGGAACCGCGATATCAACCATAAATAATGGACGACCTTTTCGCATTTTTTCTACATGGGTCATCATTTCCTTCGTTACAACAAACTCCTTAGCACCTGTTGAGCTAATTAAAATATCCGCTTCGATTAGTGCGCATTGAAGCTCGTTAATTCCCTTTGCTTCCCCATTAAAACGAGTAGCAAGTTCTTCAGCCTTTTGCAAAGTTCTATTCATTACAGTAACTTGTCCAACACCACTACCATGTAAATTTTGTGCTGCAAGTTCGCCCATTTTCCCTGCTCCGAGAATAAGAACATGTTTTGTCTTTAACTCACCAAAGATTTTTTTTGCTAGTTCAACAGCTGCGTAACTAACTGAAACAGCATTCGCCCCAATTTCTGTTTCAGAATGTGATCTTTTTGCTAATGTAATGACTTGCTTAAACAGTTGGTTAAAGATTGTACCTACTGTGTGATTTTCTTGAGCAAGTAAAAAACTTGTGCGCACCTGACCTAATATTTGTGTTTCGCCAAGTATCATTGAATCTAAGCCACATGCAACACGACATAAATGCTCAAGAGCCCCATCTTGTTCATATATTGTTAAGTATGGAGTAATCTTCTCTTTGTCCATCCCAAACCAATCTGCTAAAAAATTCTTCATATAATAACGACCAGTATGAAGCTGATCAACCACTGCATAAATTTCAGTCCTGTTACAGGTCGAGACAATGACATTTTCTAGTATACTTTTTTCATTTTTTAGCTGTTTCATCGCATCAGCAAGCTCATCTGGTTGAAAATTAAGCTTTTCGCGAATTTCAACAGGGGCTGTTTTATAATTTAAGCCGACAACAACTATATGCATTTCCCTTTACACCCCCACATGCAAAGATCTTTATAATCTAGTATAACATTCATTCATAAATTCACTTCCACAAAAATGTGAACAGTATCCGAAACTCTATGGTATGATAAATAAGCAAAAGCACCATGTTTTTTCGTATGATAACTTGCTTTCTGTCTATCATCCTGAATACTTTCTAAGTAGGAATTCTTTCTCAGGGAAAACCTACAAGTTTTGACACGATCCTCAAACTATTCTCTCTGTACGATACCAAATAATATGCATATTATCAAGTGATTGATATCACACATGACTGCGTATTTATTCCTATCAGCTTACCATCTTACATATATAGATTTTCAAATTAATGGTAACGAAGAGATAAGTTGATGAAATTGATAAGACATATGTAATGAGGTGTAAAAATGAAAAAAATTTCACTTTTCCCAGGAATCACTCTTTTGGCCATTGGCATTTTTTATTCTATCCAAAAATTAAATATTCAATTATTCGAAAACCAAAATAGTTGGCAAGTATTACTTATCCTATTAGGTGCCGTTTTTTTAATAAGTGGTCATTTTGAAAAGGAAAATTCAGCGATATTGCCTGGAATCCTCTTAGTTGGACTTGGACTACATTTTCTATTGTTTACAAAAATTCAAGGATGGCCTGACCATCCAGCTGCGTTTCTCTTTATATTAGCTATAGGAATGCTATTAACATCAGTTAAAACGAAATCAGGTTATGGACAAGGGTTATCACTTTTGATAATTGGCTTGTTCCTACATTTCTTACAATCCATTATTCAATCATTATCGATTGTTGAAAGTGTTGTATTGTTAATTGAGACGTATTGGCCATTCTTACTGATTATTGTTGGGATTGTCATTGTATTTTTAAAAAAGAAATAAATAATGGCAATGTCGATACAAGGGCGGGACAAAAGGTTTTCAGCCAAAGAAAAATCCGAACTAATTTGATTTTCATATTAGTTCGGATTTTTTCTTTTAATGTATTCACTTTTTTCAATGTTCGGCTTTCATTCAAGAAATTTTTCAAGCCAGAATTTCTCTCTTAAATTTCCGTATATTCAAGTATAATTTTCCAAGCTTCGTCTTTTCCTTGACCAGTTTCAGAGGAAAATAAAACGAAGGAATCTGTTTTTTCCATTTGTAAAGTGTCTTTTATAACCTTTACATGCTTTTGCCATTTACTCTTTGGAATTTTATCTGCCTTTGTCGCAACAATAATTGCAGGTATTCGGTAATGTTTTAAAAATCCATACATAAGTACATCATCATTTGTTGGTGGATGGCGAACATCAATTAATAGCACAACAGCTCGTAGTTGCTCACGAGTAGTGATATATGTTTCGATCATTTTCCCAAACGCTTCACGCTCTTTTTTACTTACCTTAGCATACCCATATCCAGGAACATCAACAAAATGAAGCATTTCATTAATAATATAAAAATTCAATGTTTGTGTTTTACCTGGCTTTGATGACGTTCTAGCTAAATTTTTACGAGACAGCATAGTATTAATGAAGGAGGATTTCCCGACATTCGATCGCCCAGATAAAGCAATTTCCGGTAAATCCCCTTCCGGATATTGAGCGGGCTTAACCGCACTAATGACTATTTCAGAACTTGTTACTTTCATTGTTTCTCCTCTGTTAACGCATGTTTTAATACTTCATCAAGATGGGATACGAGTACAAACGTAAGATCATTACGAACACTTTCTGGAATATCATCTAAATCCTTTTCGTTCTCTTTAGGGATAATAATCTTTGTTAATCCCGCGCGATGAGCACTTAATGATTTTTCCTTTAAACCACCGATAGGGAGGACTCTCCCCCTTAAAGTAATTTCGCCAGTCATTCCTACTTCCTTACGGACAGGTCTTTTTGTTAAAGCCGAAATCAAAGCAGTTGCCATCGTGATACCTGCTGATGGACCATCTTTCGGAACCGCTCCTTCTGGAACATGAATATGAATATCGTTTTTCTCATGAAAATCTCCATCAATTTTAAGTTCCTCAGCTCTTGAGCGTATATAACTAAAGGCTGCCTGTGCTGATTCCTTCATGACATCTCCTAGTTTACCAGTTAAAATGAGCTTGCCTTTCCCGGGAGCAACTGAAACCTCTATTGATAATGTATCACCACCAACGGTTGTATAGGCCAAGCCTGTCGCAACACCAACCTGGTCCTCTAACTCTGCTTGACCATAGTGGAAAATGTTTTTCCCTAAGAAGTCCTGTAGATTCTTATCAGTAATAATAATCTTTTTACGTTCAGCTTTAACAATTAACTTTGCTGCTTTACGGCAAATTTTTGCTAACTGTCTTTCTAAACTACGTACACCTGCTTCTCTTGTATGATAACGGATAATACTTAATATAGCATCTTCACGAATTTGCAGGTGAGATTTTTTTAATCCATGCTCTTCTAATTGTCTAGGCAACAAATGATCTTTCGCAATATGAACCTTTTCAAGCTCTGTATAACCAGCAATTGTAATAATCTCCATACGGTCACGTAATGGTCCTGGTATCGTTGCTAAATTATTTGCTGTTGCAATAAACATTACCTTTGATAAATCATACGTTTCTTCAATATAGTGATCACTGAAGCTATGATTTTGTTCCGGGTCTAATACTTCAAGTAATGCTGAAGAAGGATCTCCTCTAAAATCACTAGACATTTTATCAATTTCATCTAATAAGAAGACTGGATTAATTGTTCCTGCTTTCTTCATACCTTGAATAATTCTCCCTGGCATTGCCCCAACATATGTGCGACGATGTCCGCGAATCTCAGACTCGTCTCTTACACCTCCTAGGGAAATCCGGACAAAATTACGATTTAAAGACTTAGCGACAGATCGTGCTAGTGAAGTTTTTCCAACTCCAGGAGGACCTGCTAAGCATAGTATTGGACCTTTTAATGACTTTGTTAACTGCTGGACAGCTAAATATTCAATGACTCTTTCCTTTACCTTTTCAAGTCCGTAGTGCTCTTCATCAAGAATCTGTTCTGCGATATTAATATCAAGACGATCTTCGGTTGCTTTCGTCCATGGTAAAGATAATAACCATTCAATGTAATTGCGAATGACCGCACTTTCAGCAGAACTAGAAGGGATTTTTTCATATCTTTCTAATTCTTTTAATGCTACCACCTTAACATTTTCTGGCATTCCTGCTTGCTCAATCCGTTCAGTAATTGTTGTTACCTCACCAGCTTTACCTTCCTTATAGCCAAGCTCTTTTTGGATAGCTTTCATCTGTTCACGCAAATAATATTCCTTTTGCGTACGCTCCATTGAACGCTTAACACGCTGACCGATTTTTTTCTCAAGTTGGAGGACTTCTTTTTCATTATGAATAATTGAGATAACTTTGTTAAGTCTCTCCTTTATATCCAATGTTTCTAGAACTTCCTGTTTTTCCTTAAGCTTTAAAGGTAAATGAGAGGTAATGATATCAGCCATTCTCCCTGGTTCATTAATATCTGACACTGTTGCATATGTTTCAGAAGACACTTTTTTAGAAAGCTTTATGTATTGTTCAAAATATTCAAGCATTGTTCTCATCAATGCTTCTTCTTCAACACTTTTTGCTTCTGGATCCTTGTATATAGCAACTTCTACTGAATAATATTCATCTTCTTCTACAAAGCGTTGGATTTCTCCTCTCTCTAAGCCTTCGACAAGTACTCTAATAGTTCCATTAGGTAATTTCAACATTTGCTTAATTTTTGTTAACGTACCAACTTCATATATATCCTCTTTTTTCGGCTCATCAATTGCGATTTCCTTTTGAGTCGATAAGAAAATGATATTTTCATCCATCATAGCTCTTTCTAAGGCTTGTACAGATTTATCCCTTCCTACATCAAGGTGAAGTACCATTGTTGGATAGACTAACAAGCCTCGTAATGGTAGGAGGGGTACAATTCGTGTATTTGCTTTCGCCATGCGTTTATACCTCCATGACATAATAATTAGTTCTTTGTACAATTCTATCTTATTCTTTTACAGGTGTCTATTTGTAACCACTTTCCTCATTTAGGTAGTATACCCTATAATGGGCAACTTGAAAAAGAATTAACTTATAAAATTAAAAAAGCTCACATAATGGAAAATTTAGTACAAACTTAAGAATTGCCGAGAAAAGATTAACAGGATCATTTACTTATATGTTATTTATTAATAATACCTTTTGTAGGCCAATAGTAATACGAGATGAGGCTGATACTTACATACCCCTTCGCACCAAAAGTAAAACAACAGGATCATTTACTAATTCATAAAAAATACGGACAGTCCAAAGGGAACTAAGGCTCTTTTTAGACTGTCCGCAATTAATATTATACTGATTCCTGTTGGGGAAAGATTTGAGAATGCTCTTGCCGTAATGGACTTGTTCTTTCAGTAGGTGGGTTAACGAGAGCTAAATCGAATACTTCCTGTAATGTTGAAACAGGTACAATTATTATCCCATCAATTTCTTTTAATATTGACTGCATATTTTCTTCAGGGATAATCACCGTCGTAGCTCCTGCCTTTTTTGCAGCTTTAATCTTCGGTATGACACCACCAATTGGCTTTACACTACCGTGTATACTTATTTCACCAGTCATAGCAACCGTATTGTCGATCGCTATTTTATGAATAGCCGAGAAAATACCTGTTGCCATTGCAATTCCTGCTGATGGACCATCGATTGGTGTACCACCTGGGAAATTTACGTGGATATCATAATCACTAGCTTGGACCCCCATAGAGCGTAAAACAGTGATCACATTTTCTATTGATCCTTTTGCCATACTTTTTCTTCTAATTGATTTTGAACGATCTCCGATGCTTTCCTCTTCTACAATCCCAGTAATATTTATTGTGCCTTTTTCCTTTTCAGCAGGAATGACTGTCACTTCTATTTCTAATAATGCTCCAGTATTCGGTCCATAAACGGCCAAGCCATTCACAAGACCAATTTTAGGCTTTTTATTGATTTTTCTTTCATTTCTAGGTGTTAATTGACTTGAATGGATAACCCATTCTAAATCCTCAACTGTGATTTCGTTTCTATCTTCTGATAACGCCATTCCAGTGGCGATTTGCATCAAATTCACAACTTCACGACCGTTTCGTACATATGACGTCAACAGTTGAATCCCCTCATCTGTTACGTTCATTTCAACTTTGTCTGCTGCTTTTCTTGCCACAATTGCAAGTTCATCTTGTTCAAGGTCTCGAAAAAACACTTCAAGACAGCGCGAACGAATTGCTGGTGGTATTTCATTAGGTGTTCTTGTCGTCGCACCAATTAATCGAAAATCAGCAGGTAATCCATTTTTAAAAATGTCATGTATATGAGTAGGAATCTGTGTATTTTCTTCATTGTAATAAGCACTTTCCAAAAATACTTTTCTATCTTCCAAAACCTTTAATAATTTATTCATTTGGATTGGGTGTAGCTCCCCAATTTCATCAATAAATAGTACTCCACCATGTGCATGTGAGACAGCACCTTGTTTCGGTTGTGGTATTCCTGCCTGCCCCATTGCACCTGCACCTTGATAAATTGGATCATGGACTGAGCCAATTAAAGGATCAGCAATACCCCTTTCATCAAATCTTGCTGTCGTCGCATCCAATTCAACAAAAACAGCATTTTCTTTAAAAGGTGAGCGAACATTTCTTTTTGCCTCTTCTAATACTAGTCTTGCCGCTGCAGTCTTTCCAACTCCTGGTGGTCCATAAATTATGACATGCTGAGGATTCGAGCCACAAAGTGCTGCACGTAAAGATTTAATCCCATCCTCTTGTCCAACGATATCTTGAAAGCTTTTTGGTCTAACCTTTTCAGCTAAAGGCTCCGTTAATCGAATCGACCTCATTTTCCGTAATTGTTCCATCTCTTTTTTAGATTCTCGGTCAATTGAAACTTTTTGTGTTCTTTGGCTTTTTAATAAATTCCAAAAATACATTCCAATAATAATTCCAAAAAACAATTGAATAAACAATGCAATACTCGTCCAACTCATTGTAGTCCCTCCTGCTAGATGTCCTGCTTACCGCTACATTTACATTCTTTATGTACGAATCATTCGTCTCGAAATAAAGGTGACAAAAGGCAAGCAAATGCTTGCCATATGCTAGGCAAATATGTAAGTTATCTTCACTCTTTAAGTTAGCGGTTATTTATAGCTAGTATCTCCGAGGTTTCACAGGAATAAACATTATTTCTATACAAAAGAAAATGTTATAGAAGGAGAAAAATCATTGTATTCAACTATTTTCTATTAAAAACAAATGTAAAAGTAGTTGGTGATTTATTACATTACAGACCTACTTAGGGAAGCGTGTCATGCGGGACCAGCAGGCACTCAGGCCGAAGAAAAATCTTAGATCGCCTGCGTGTTTCAATCAACAATAGCCTTTAACTTAATCACACAAAAAAAGGAAAGCTAGATTAATCCAGCTTTCCTTTTTCCACTTTTATGCAGAAGTTTTTTTATCTTCCTGAATAACAGTACCATCTTTTAAAACAAGTTTAGGTGGAGTATTTCCAGTTACTGTTTCTGCTGTAATGATCGTTTTGACGATATCATCTCTTGATGGTAAGTCAAACATCATATCAAGCATAATTCCTTCAATAATGGATCGAAGACCACGGGCACCTGTTTTTCGTTCAATTGCTTTTTTCGCAATTTCAAGAAGAGCACCCTCTTCAAATTCTAGCTCAACACCATCTAAATCAAGCATTTTCTGATACTGTTTAACTAACGCATTTTTTGGTTTTGTTAATATTTCGACTAACGCATCTTCATCAAGAGGCTCTAAGCTTGCAATTACAGGTAAGCGTCCGATAAATTCAGGTATTAAACCGAATTTTAATAAATCCTCTGGTAAAACCTGTGAAAGAAGTGCCTTTTTATCTAAATCTGCGTTTTTATTTTCAGACCCAAAGCCAATTACTTTTTTCCCGAGTCTACGCTTAATGATTTGTTCGATTCCGTCAAAAGCTCCACCACAAATAAAGAGAATATTTGTTGTATCAATTTGAATAAATTCCTGATGTGGATGTTTTCTTCCACCTTGTGGCGGTACACTTGCGACTGTACCTTCCAAAATTTTAAGTAACGCTTGTTGAACACCTTCACCAGAAACATCTCTTGTAATCGATGGATTCTCAGATTTTCGTGCAACCTTATCAATTTCATCGATATAAATAATCCCTTTTTCTGCCTTTTCTACATCATAATCTGCAGCCTGGATTAATTTTAATAAAATATTCTCGACATCTTCTCCAACATAGCCTGCTTCTGTTAATGACGTAGCATCAGCAATTGCAAAAGGTACATTTAAAATACGCGCTAATGTCTGAGCAAGCAAAGTTTTACCACTACCAGTCGGTCCAATCATTGCTATATTGCTTTTTGAAAGCTCAACATCATCGATTTTACTATTTGAATTAATTCGTTTGTAATGATTGTACACAGCAACAGCTAATGATTTCTTAGCTTGCTCTTGACCAATTACATACTCATCCAAAATTTCATCAATTTCCTTTGGTTTTGGAACATCTTTAAATTCAACTTCTTCTTCTGTACCTAACTCTTCTTCTACGATTTCAGTGCAAAGCTCGATACATTCATCACATATATAAACGCCAGGTCCAGCTACAAGCTTTCGTACCTGATCTTGAGTTTTACCACAAAATGAACATTTTAACTGTCCTTTTTCGTCGTTAAATTTAAACATTGTTTCACCCCTTGTATCTTTATCTCATTTAAAGTCAATTCTACCCAACCGATTAAACATCTATCTAAAAAAAGGTCGGAATTATTTCTTCATTTTTATGTAAAGAAATAAAAGTTATAACAGGTATGTATTTTGCATTTTACCATAAGTAAGTAGGAAACAGGAAATAATCCAACTCATAAAGCAAAAACATTTACATTTAAATCCTATATCCTTATTTTTACAATAGATTGCTCTATTTCAGTTTAACACTAGTGTATGTATGAATAGGCTTTCTTATATCATTCCCAAAGGAATATAATTAAAACATTAGAAAAACGGAAGCGCCTTCGTAAACATTTGGCAAAAATGACACTTAACGTCTAGTTAGTATGCTTTTTCTTCAATTCTTATGTAGTTTTAACTAAAGAGGTACTAGATGCTGAAGATGGACATTCAATTCAAGTTATAATAACTTCTCGCAAACTTTTATAAACTTATGCTGAAGTTTTTGAGTAGGTACTTTGGCTCTAATTTCCAACTTATCATGGATGTTTGTACAAAACAAGGCACGATCCCATCGCGCCTTGTTTCTATACTATTATTATGCAACAACTTTGCTATTTTCTACAAGAAAATCGATTGCTTTACGTACTTTTAAATCTTCTTTTAGACCTTCAGCTGATCCACCAAGAGCTTGTTTAATGTTTTCAATTGGCATATTGTACATTTCAGCCATTTTCGTTAATTCAGCTTCTACATCTTCTTCAGATACTTCGATATTTTCAGCTTTAACAATTGCTTCAAGCGTTAAATTGTATTTCACACGTTTTTCAGCATCATCTTTCATTTGTGCTTTCAATGCCTCTTCATCTTGACCTGAGAATTGGAAGTATAAATCAAGATTCATACCTTGCATTTGTAAACGTTGCTCAAATTCTTGCATCATGCGTGAAATTTCATTATCGATAAGCGCTTGTGGAATATCTACTTCAACACCCTCAGCAGCTTTTTCAACTAATGTATCACGGAGGTGATTTTCAGCTTCTGTTTTCTTCGCTTCTTCAAGACGAGTTCTTGTTTGAGCTTTTAATTCTTCTAGAGTTTCAACATCTTCGCTAACATCTTTCGCGAATTCGTCATCTAATTCTGGAAGAACTTTTGTTTTAATTTCATGAACTTTCACTTTAAATACAGCTGGCTTACCTGCAAGGTTTTCAGCATGGTAATCCTCTGGGAAAGTAACTTCTACATCCTTTTCAGCACCTGCAGCTAATCCTACAAGTTGTTCTTCAAATCCTGGGATGAATGAGCCTGAACCAATTTCAAGAGAGTAATTATCAGCCGCTCCACCTTCAAAAGCTTCACCATCAACATAGCCATCGAAATCAATTACTGCTGTATCACCGTTTTCAATTGTACCTTCTTCTTTAACTGCAAGCTCAGCATGGCGTTCTTGAAGTTGCTTTAATTCATTTTCAACATCTTCATCAGTTACAGTGTCGTCTAGTTTTTCAACTTCTAGACCTTTATATTCACCTAATTTCACTTCAGGCTTTACTGTAACCTTTGCAGTGAAGATTAAGCTTTTCCCTTTTTCGATTTGCTCTACATCGATTTCAGGACGGTCAACTGGCTCAATACCAGCCTCATCAATTGCATCTGGATATGCTTTAGGTAAAATAATATCTAATGCATCTTGATATAATGATTCAACACCGAAGCGTTGTTCAAACATTCCACGTGGAATTTTCCCTTTACGGAAACCAGGGATAGATACTTGTTTAACTACTTTTTTGAATGCCTCATCTAATGCATTAGAGAAGTCCTCTGCAGAAACTTCAACCGTAAGAACGCCTTCGTTCCCTTCTAACTTTTCCCATTTTACTGACATATGTGTTCCCTCCAAAAATCTATAATGATTTGTGCGAATAAGTGATAGGTAAATTATGGTAACTTGTCCATATTAATCATTCACCTAATTTGTATACCTGTTTTTTTATGTACGGTAAAAATAACCGAATACTAACCATGCTAAAGGATTTCGCATAAATTAACAAATAGTAGAATTCATTCCAAACTATCTGTTTCATTTATCGGGTCCCTATTGTCAAGTAAATGCTTGACGTTTTGGAACAGGATAAAAAAGAAGGTCTATTTTTGTCCATAAGAAAAAGACCTACTATACGATGATCACTATTTTGCAACCATCTTATTATAACATAGAATAGTTTGCTTTCAACATATAGCATTATATTTGCAGATAAGAAATTTCTTCTATTTCGTATATTTTTTTACATGCATCCTCTATTAAAGTACTAGGGCAATCGTAAATTGAGAGTATTTCCTCTTCTTCAATCGTTATCCCATGTAGTTCATAGCCTACAACATGTAAGGCTGCTGCCCATATTTTTGCCTCTGTCGGCTTTGGTAATAAAGGATAAAGAACATATAAATGTCTAATCCAAAGCTCCTTAACTGCCTCGAATAATGTTGGATTTTCATTACCTAAAGTATCATCTAAAAGGGATAATACTTTTTTCGTAAACATTTGTTCGTTTATATCCTCAAGCTTAGCTGGAATGACTTGAATGGTTTCACCAAATTTTGTAACAGATACTTCCTTTTCAACTTCATTTTCAAACATTAAATGTAAAATCATCGTTTTTACTATCGGATGTGTTGCGTCATTTTCTAATAATGACACAAGAGTTCGGAAATGTTTGCTAATATTACGGTCTCTAAGTGACTGAATAAAGGTTATTTGGTTATTTGGATTTTCTAAACTATTGAACGTATTAATCTCTTCATGTTCACTTTCTTCTACTATATTACCTTCATCCTCTGTCATCTTCCTACTAAATTCAAGTAGTTTATAAAAATGCTCTGCACTTTCTGCTGGTAAATGATTTTCTTCTAAAACAGCTTCAATGGTTGATTGAACTTCTTGATATTCACGAAGCTGAATAAGTATCGTTAAATAAATTTGCAAAACAGTAAAATAATGGCCAATGTCCTCTAGCAACATTTTTTTACAAATGTTTTTTGCTTCTATTAATTCACCAAGCTCCATGTAACATATTGCCATTCCTAGCAAGACTTCTGATTCTTCTTCATTAATGTCCTTAGCTTCTGAAAACATAGCAAGTGCATCATGAAACTTTTTTTCTTTTAAAAAATCCATTCCCTTTTCAAGATATCGTTCTTTTAAATTCGGAAACGGTATCACTTTATTTTTACTATTATTTTTTTGTTCCATATGGTCAACTCCAGGAAGCTTTCTTTTTCCTACAAGTTTACCAATCCCCAATTATGAACACAAGTTGTCTTTTAAACAAGAATTTGTTTTACGTTTAGTAAGGTTGAAAATTCATTGCAATAGAGATAAAAAAAGAGCTGAACATTATAAAAATGTCGCTCTTCTTTCTTCTTCAAATTTGTCAATGTCCTTTTGATAATTCAATGTTAAATCAATCTCATCTTTGCCATATAATAGCATATCCTTCCAATATGGATCGACAGAAAATGATACTGAAAACTGTTCGTTATCTGTTAGAAGTTGATTTTCTAAATCTACTTTTAATTGATAATCTTCAGCATTTGCTTTTTCTCTAATAACATCTAACACAGATTGCTCCAATGTAATTGGTAACATCCCGTTTTTTAGGCAATTTTGATGAAAAATATCTGCAAATGATGGTGCTAAAATCACCTGAAAACCATAATCTGATAAAGCCCACGGTGCATGTTCACGAGAAGAACCACAACCAAAGTTTTCACCCGCTAGTAAAATTGTTGCGCCCCTACTTTTTTCTTGATTTAACTCAAACTCAGGGTTTTCAGTACCATCAGGAAGATATCGCCAATCGAAAAAGGCAAATCGGCCATAGCCTGTCTTTTCAATTCGTTTTAGAAATTGTTTAGGAATAATTTGATCTGTATCAACGTTCGCACGATTTAATACAGCCACTTTTCCGTTAAGGGTAGTAAAAGGTTTCATATTGCCCTCCTATTTCACGTAATTTATTTCTTTTATATCTGTTAGGACGCGATCTACACTACATGTATAGAAACGCATCCTTACTTTAGTCGCAATACATGTACTCTTGTTGTATTGTCCTATATAATAGTAATTCCTCAAAACTACCATACTTGAAAAATTCAGTCTTTACGAAAGCACCTAAAACAGAATTAAACCGTTGTAGTACGTTTATGAAGCTGGCGAACATCAACAAACTTACCATGTAGAGCTGCAGCTGCTGCCATAGCAGGGCTTACAAGATGCGTTCTAGCTCCTTTTCCCTGTCTTCCTTCAAAGTTTCTATTTGAAGTTGAAGCACAACGTTCTCCTTCAGGTACGACATCACTATTCATACTAAGGCACATGCTACAGCCAGATTCTCTCCACTCAAAGCCGGCTTCTTTAAAGATCATGTCAATTCCTTCTGCTTCCGCTACCTTTTTAACTTTTTGAGACCCAGGTACAACAATCGCACGTACTGTTGGAGCTACCTTTTTCCCGTTCAATCCTTTGATAACTTCAGCAGCCTGCCTTAAATCCGTAATACGTGAATTTGTACAAGAACCGATGAAAACATGGTCGATTGTAATATCTTCAATGTTAGTATTAGGTTTAAGTCCCATATAGTCAAAAGCACGCTTTGCTTCCTCAATTTCATCCTCTGTTTGGAATTGATTTAAATCTGGAGTTTTCTCATCAACACCAACAGCCATACCTGGATTCGTCCCCCAAGTAACCATCGGTGCAATGTCCTCACCTTGTAATGTTATGACTTTATCGTATTTGGCACCTTCATCTGTTTTTAACGTTTTCCAATATGCTACTGCTTTTTCGAATTCTTCACCCTTTGGTGCATATTTACGTCCTTTAATATATGCAAATGTTGTTTCATCTGGGGCAATAAGTCCTGCTCTAGCTCCCGCCTCAATGGACATATTACAAATCGTCATACGCTCATCCATCGATAAATTTTCGATTACTTCACCTGTATATTCAATTATATACCCAGTGCCAAATCGTACGCCGTATTTTCCAATCACAGCTAAAATTACATCTTTGGCTGTTACACCCTCTTGTAGTTTACCTGGAATATGAATATTTAATGTTTTTGGACGCTGTCTCCAAATAGTTTGTGTCGCTAAAACATGTTCTACCTCACTAGTTCCAATACCAAAGGCAATTGCTCCGAAAGCACCATGAGTTGATGTATGGCTATCACCACAAACGATGGTTTTTCCAGGCAAAGTTAAGCCTAGTTCAGGTCCAATAACATGAACAATTCCTTGGTCCTCACTCTCAAGGTCAGCTAAACGAATTCCAAATTCCTTACAGTTTCTTTCTAGGGCACTGATTTGAAGTTTTGCAACTTCATCGTTAATAACGAAACGATTAACTGTAGGGACGTTATGGTCCATCGTTGCAAATGTTCGGTCTGGTCTTCTTACTTTACGGTTTTTTTCTCGTAAACCTTCAAAAGCCTGAGGAGATGTTACTTCATGAATAAGATGTAAATCGATATATAATAAATCTGGTTTCCCCGGTTCTTGGCGAACTACATGTTCATCATATATCTTTTCAATTATCGTTCTTGGCTTCATCTTCTTAAACTCCCTTCTTTTAGATGGAAAAATAAGGGGCTGACATCATTTTTCGTCAGTCCCCTTTGAAGACAAGTTATTAACTTTAGATAGCTAAGAAGTTCTAATTAAACCCTTCTTCTCTCTATATCAAATAACTTGGCTTTTAAAAGGACAATCTCCGTTTCTTTGACAATGTCCTTACTTTATGAATAAGTGTTCATAATCTTAATAATTTCACGATCATCCGCAAGAGCACTAATAATTTCCTCACCGATTCGCTTTGTAGAAACTGCTTTACCAGCCTCTGTTAAATCAGCAGTACGAAGACCAGAATTAAGAACATTATCTACAGCTTTTTCAATTGCCTTTGCTTCTTCTTCTAAACCGAATGATTGTCTAAGCATCATAGCAGCAGACAAAACAGTAGCTATTGGATTCGCTATATTTTTCCCAGCAATATCAGGAGCTGAACCGTGAACTGGTTCATATAAATGCAAGCCATCTGAAGAAAGGCTAGCAGAAGATAACATTCCTAAGGATCCCGTAATCATTGATGCTTCATCGCTTAAAATATCCCCAAACATATTCTCTGTCACAATAACATCAAATTGTTTAGGGGAGCGGATTAATTGCATTGCAGCATTATCAACTAGCATATGTTCTAATTCAACATCTGGATAGCGCTTAGACACTTCCTCAGCAACTTCACGCCAAACTCGACTAGATTCCAATACATTTGCTTTATCCACAGAAGTAACATGCTTGCGACGGTTTTGAGCCATCTCGAATGCGGAAACAAGAATTCGCTCTATTTCACTTCGTTTATAAAGCAGTGTATCGACTACCGCTTCTTGACCTTCATGAACAATTCGCTCACTCGGTTTACCGAAGTATAAACCACCGGTTAATTCACGGACAATGATAAAATCTACGCCGTTCACATATTCCTTTTTTAAAGGAGAAGAATCTAATAAACTATCAAAGGTTTTAATTGGACGAAGGTTCGCAAATAAATCCAATGCTTTTCGTAGAGCTAATAAGCCTCGTTCTGGTCTTAACTCAACTGGATTATTGTCCCATTTCGGCCCACCAACAGCACCTAATATAATTGCGTCTGAGTTTCTACAAATCTCAAGAGTTTCCTCTGGTAATGGATTTCCTTTTTGGTCAATAGCATCTCCACCAATAAGACCATAATTAAAGTTAAATTGATGTTGAAAATGTTCCGCTACAGCTTTTAACACCTCAACCGTTACATCAACTACTTCCTTACCAATTCCATCTCCTGGTAATAATGCGATTGTCTTTTTCAAATTCTATCCCCCTCGAATTACAACTTCCGTAAGAAAAGCGATGCTCCTCGCTTTCTGGGCAACAAATTACAAAAATATTATTTCAAGATAACTTAAAATAAAGATAACAGCTTAGGTTAACTTGCTACCTAAGCCGTATAAATAGCTTTCTATTATATGAACTAATATAATTACTTTTGAGCTACTGCTTCTTTTTGTTTTTGCTTAGATTTTACAAAAGGCATCATTGCACGTAACTTTTGACCAACTACTTCAATTTGATGCTCTTTTTCACTGTTATTAATTGCATTAAATTGAGGACGATTTGCTTGGTTTTCAAGGATCCATTCCTTAGCAAATTTACCAGTTTGAATATCTTTTAGTACTTCTTTCATCGCTTCTTTAGAACGCCCGTCAACAACGCGTGGTCCTGATACGAAATCACCCCATTGTGCAGTATCAGAAATTGAATATCTCATGCCAGCCATACCATCTTCATACATTAAGTCAACAATTAATTTTAATTCATGTAAACATTCAAAATACGCAACTTCTGGTTGGTAGCCTGCTTCAACTAAAGTTTCGAAACCAGCTTTTACTAAAGAAGTTAAACCGCCACAAAGAACTGCTTGCTCACCGAAAAGATCAGTCTCAGTTTCTTCTTTAAATGTTGTTTCTAATACTCCAGCACGTGCTGAACCAATTCCTTTTGCATATGCAAGTGCTTTTTCTTTTGCATCTCCAGTAACATCTTGGTAGATTGCAAATAATGCAGGAACACCAGCACCTTCTTCATATGTTCTTCTTACTAAATGTCCTGGACCTTTTGGTGCAACAAGGAATACATCAACATCAGCAGGCGGAACAATTTGGCTGAAGTGAACATTAAATCCATGAGCAAAAACTAGTGAATTTCCAGCTTTTAATCCTGGTTTAATTTCAGATTCATAAATTTTCGCTTGTTGTTCATCTGGAAGTAATACCATAACTAAATCACCAAGTTCAGCCGCTTCAGCAACTGAAACTACTGTATGCCCATCTTCAACTGCTTTATTGAATGAGCCACCTTGACGAACTCCTACTACTACATCAAAGCCGCTTTCTTTTAAGTTTAGTGCATGCGCATGGCCTTGTGAACCATAACCAATGATAGCAATCTTTTTACCTTGTAATGCTTGTTCGTTAACGTCTCCGTTATAATATACTTTTGTCATGTATAATCTCTCCCTCAATTTTTATGATTGTTAGTGTGTTTATTACTATTTATCTTTAAAACCTGTTTTACAGGTAAGATTACTCGTTAATCAAACGATAGAAATAGGGACTTCCTTTGTAGCCCTTTGCATTCCACGTGTAAATGCCGTAGTACCAGTTCGAGCAATTTCCTTAATACCGTATGGTTTTAACAAATCGATTAAAACCTCGATTTTTTCTGGTTCACCAGTTACTTGAATGACGACACTCTCACGACTTACATCAATTACAGTTGCACGAAAAGGCTGAATTAATCCTTGGATTTCCATCCGTGTAGCAGGCGTTGACATCACTTTAATTAACGCAAGCTCTCTTGTTACAATTGACTGTGATGTTATATCTACTACTTTTAATACATCAATTTGTTTATTTAATTGCTTTGTTATCTGTTCAATTTCATTTTCCTCTTGCACATTTACCACAAGCGTCATCCGTGAAATGCCTTCTGTCTCAGAGTGTCCAACCGTAATACTTTCGATATTGAAGTGCTTTTTCGAAAATAATCCAGTAATACGATTTAAAACTCCGGCTTGGTTGAGAACAGTTAACGAGATGATTCGTTTCATAGTTTAACACCTACCATTTCATGGAGCCCTTTACCAGTAGCAACCATCGGATATACATTCTCATCCTTACTTACATGAATATCTAAAAGTACTGGTCCGTCAGAAGTGATAGCTTTCTTTAGTGCTTCTTCCCAACCTTCACTATTTTCAATCCGGATGCTTTCGATACTATACGCTTCAGACAATTTAATGAAATCTGGCTGAGTCACAAATTTAGAATGTGAATAACGTTCACCATGGAATAGCTCCTGCCATTGTCTTACCATTCCAAGTGATCCATTATTCAAGATAACAATCTTAATTGGTAAATTTAGCTCGTGAATAACACCAAGCTCTTGAAGCGTCATTTGAAAACCACCGTCACCTAATACTGCAACAACAGTTGATTTTCGATCGGCTAATTGTGCTCCGATTGCTGCTGGAAGTCCAAAGCCCATTGTTCCTAATCCACCAGATGTTACCCATTTATTAGGCTTATTAAAATTATAGTACTGCGCTGACCACATTTGGTGCTGACCAACGTCTGTCGTTACGATCGCCTCACCATTTGTATACTTATGAATTAACTCTAAAACCTTCTGAGGCTTTAATTCCTTGTCACTATCCTTGTATACGAGTGGAAACTCTTTTTTATCATTAGCCAATTTTGTATTCCACTCACTATGGTCACCTTGTTTTCCATCCTGTTTAATTAATTGCTCTAATACGTTCTTCGCATCGCCAACAATTGGAATTTGCGTTGGAACATTTTTCCCAATTTCAGCAGGATCGATATCAATATGGGCTACAACCGCTTTTTTAGCAAAATGGTTTAAATTCATAGTCAAACGGTCATCAAATCTTGCACCGATATTAATTAATAAGTCACAGTCATATAGCGCCATATTGGCTGCATATGTTCCGTGCATTCCACCCATTCCTAAAAATAACGGGTTATCAGATGGAAATCCACCTAATCCTAATAATGTGTTAACAACTGGAATTTGCTGTTGGGTAGCATATGTTAATAACTGTTCTGAAGCTCTCCCGTGGATAACTCCAGCACCAGCTAAAATAACGGGTTTTTTCGCACTGCTTACAGCCTCAACTAATTTTCTTATTTGTAAATAATTTGGTTCACTTGTTGGCTGATAACCAGGTAAATTCACCTTGATATCATAATTGAATTCTCCTTCATTTAAAGAGATATCCTTTGGTATATCAATTAATACAGGACCTGGTCTACCAGTTGTTGCAATGTGAAATGCTTCTTTAATAATTCTAGGAAGCTCGTTTACATTACGTACCTGGTAATTATGCTTTGTTATCGGTGTTGTAATTCCTAAAATATCTGCTTCTTGGAAAGCGTCTGAGCCGATGACACTTGTCGCAACCTGCCCTGTAAAGACTACAAGTGGTAATGAATCAATCATCGCATCCGCTAGTCCAGTCACAAGGTTTGTAGCTCCTGGTCCAGATGTTGCAATGACGACTCCGGGTTTACCGGAAACACGTGCATAGCCTTCTGCTGCATGTATTCCACCCTGTTCATGTCGAGCTAGAACATGAAACATCCCTGAATCATATAAGCTATCGTAAATTGGCAATACAGCTCCACCTGGGTAACCGAATATGACTTCTACATTTTCCTGCTTCAATGCTTCGATTAGCATAAGTGATCCCGACATAGTGTTCGTACATTTGGCTGTTGAGCTATTCAACTGTACATTTGTACTCATACTCTTTCCTCCCTTTAATTTAATATGGATTCATTCACTTAAACTTTAGTTAAAACAGCATATAAAAAACCTTCCCACCCCTCATAAGACTCCACATCAATTTGTGTGCCAAAGGGGCAAAAAGGTTAATAAACTTTTTCGCGGTACCACCCTTCTTCATGGTCAGATTATGACCACCTTACGAGCAGATTATCTGCTCACTTTGATAACGAGTACCGAAGAAATGGGACTCGGTTAATCCTACTTATATTTCAGATTAACACTCAGAGGCGAGTTCATCGTTCGGGAGCATCACCGGCTTCCAGCTACCCCGGTTCTCTGTAGATACTTTACCAAAGATTACTTATCCTCTTCACCGTTTTAACAATATTTCCATTTAGTTTCCAACAAAAACAACTAATCGCTTCATAAAATAATTGTGTGAATTTAGAGAATTTTATTCCTTTTTCTAATGTTCTTGTAACTTTTATTTGAACTTATATTACGCTCTAGAAATTAAAGTGTCAACAGTGTTTTTTAAGAATTGTTTGATTATTTAGATTTATTAGGAACCTTGAATCCGCTTACATTATTGATATTATTGAGATGTTTTTATTAAAATTTTTTTTGGAAAAATCTAAAAATAAACAGATGTCCATCATCTGTTTTGTAAAGTTATCATGAAACATAGGTTTACAATTAACTAACAATCTTTATCGTTATCTTACACACATCTAGATTATCTTCATAGAAAGTTGGAAGATCTTCTCACAAGTTTTTTTCATTTTTATAGCAATTATATAGAAGGCTTGAATAGACACGTTATACTCAACTAAAATCGATTTGAGAGTTTATTATACTCGGTACAGGTGTCACGAAAGGAGAATTGCATAGAGACTTAGATTTCTTAGAGGGAATATTTCCATTAGACGACTTAGATTCTTAAAAATTAATTGTTTCTTACCATAACAACTATCATTACAAAAGTTTCCTTAAATTTCTTGAAGAGGTGGCGATGTTAATCTTGGTTGTTTATTTCCTCTTGTAGCGTTCTTTTTCTGTAGAAGGTCTGGAACGCTGCTCCATGGCGTTAAATCCTCTAACAAACTTCTCTAAACAAGAATCCTACGTATTCTTCAATAACATAGTGCTAAGAAATCAATGATAGGCTTTGACATATCTTAAAAATAAAAAAACCTATCACATTTAATATGATAGGTTTTGAATATGTATTATTATGGCGTCCCAGGAGAGATTCGAACTCCCGACCGACGGCTTAGAAGGCCGTTGCTCTATCCAGCTGAGCTACTGGGACATGTTTATAATGAATAATGTTCTTAAGGTGTTTTCCCTTATGTACTGTGTATCACCAGCGACATTTATTATTATATTTGCTTATAGAATAAAAGTCAACATTATTTTCAAAACTTTTTTTCATTTTTTTAAAAAGGGGAAATCTCCCCTCCATATTAACTTTACAGTGAAAATTGTTGTGATAAATCCTCAACAATAGTTCCATTCACTTCAAAAAATGTTACATTTGCAATTGAATTTTCCACTTCTAGTATAGCATAAGTTTTCTGTCTGCGCAGTACTGGTAAACGAATACTTCCAGGGTTAATAAATATCATTCCATCGATCATTTCAGCATTCGCAATATGTGAATGACCATAGCAAACGAATCGTGCACCAACTTCTAATGCTCGATACTTCAAATTTAATAAAGTTGATTTCACCTGATATAAATGACCGTGTGTTAAATATAATGTTGAACCATTAATATCACAAATCACATCATTCGGAAAATCTGCACCGAAATCACAGTTCCCTTTTACCACTGTTAATGATGCTAACTCAAGACTTTCATGTGATAATTCAGAATCTCCACAATGTAGCATCAATGAAACTTCATCTTTGTGACGATTTTTAATTTCTTCAATTTCTTTTGTTAGTCCATGACTATCACTCATGATAAGTACTTTCATCTTATGCGCCGCCCTATAAATTAATAAATAAGCTCTTTCAGTTTCTCCAAAGCCTTCGCTCGATGACTAATTTCATTTTTTTCTTCACTTGTTAAACATGCCATTGTTTTTTCTTTTCCTTTGACAATAAAAATCGGATCATAGCCGAAGCCGTTTTCACCTATTGGCATCATTGAGATATATCCCTCACAGGTTCCAACAACAGTTTTTGTTTTTTCACCTGGTATAGATAGCGCAAGGGCACATACAAATCTTGCCGAACGTTCTTCTAATTTTTCAACATTTTCTAACTGCTTCAATACTTTATTAATATTCGCAATATCATCCTTTTCTGGACCTGCGTATCTCGCAGAATAAACTCCAGGTTTTCCATCTAAATAATCAACAGCTAGCCCTGAATCATCAGCAATCGTTAATTTCTGATATGTATTTGCAATCGCATCGGCTTTAAGTATTGCATTTTCCTCAAATGTAGTACCTGTTTCCTCAACATCGATCGCATTTGGATAATCCAATAAAGAACGAACGATATACCCTAGAGGAGTAAGCAATGCTTCAAATTCTTTAACCTTCCCTTTATTCTTCGTTGCTATAATAATTTCCTTCACAAAATCAACCTACTTTTTTAAATTTTCATCTACGATTAAAGATAAATCCCCAAGCGCTTCTCTTTGATATTCAATCAAGGAGTATATTCCCTGTTCCGCTAAATCAATAAGCTGATTTAATTGCGTTCTTGAAAACGTTGCTTCTTCCCCTGTTCCTTGAAGTTCAACAAGCTGACCTTTTGATGTCATTATGACATTCATATCGACTTGTGCAGAAGAATCCTCTATATAATTTAAATCTAGTATCTCTTTATGCTCTGTGTCAACCCCAACAGATACCGCAGCAAGAAAATCTGTTATCGGCAGAGTTTTAAGTTTTCCTTGTTCCAATAACTTTCCAAGTGCCAAAGTCATTGCTACAAACGCTCCTGTTATCGAAGCCGTTCTTGTTCCGCCATCAGCTTGAATAACATCACAATCAATCCATATTGTTCGTTCTCCTAATGCCTTTAAATCAACAACTGCTCGTAACGCTCTGCCGATTAATCGTTGAATTTCCATTGTTCGACCACTTATTTTCCCTTTAGAAGACTCTCTAATTGTTCTCTGTTCAGTTGCTCTTGGTAGCATCGAATATTCGGCTGTAATCCAACCTTTTCCTTCACCACGCATAAAAGGTGGAACTCTGTCTTCAATCGTTGCATTACAAATAACCTTCGTATTTCCTACTGTGATAAATACGGAGCCTTCAGGGTGTATGATAAAATCTGTTACAATCTCAACTTTTCTTAATTCATTTGCTTTTCGCCCATCATGTCTCATTATTTCTACAGTCCTCCATTTATCATCATCTCTATATGTAAACAAAAAAGTTTTTCAGCTAGTATGGTTTCCACATTATTTTCGAATCCACACTAAATGAAGAAAGAGGCAGCTTTAAAAGCTTACCTCTAACTATCATATAGTATAACAAAAATTAAATATTAAAAACTACCTGTGTTTACATTTGTAGGTCTAGTGACATCCTCTGTTAGCTTTTCACCATTTTCATCCATTAACTCAGCTTTACCATTTACAGTAATAGCTACACTTTCAATACCTTCTTGCTCTGTTAAGGTTAAGACAAGTGATTGTAACACTTGAGATGAAATGATTTTCTGTTCTTCGTCAAAGCTTCCGTAAATTGCCTCATTGAAATCCAAGGTAACTTTTCCATCCTCATATTTAGGAGCGCTTATAAGCTCCACACCATTTTGAAACTCACTTAATAATCCTGTCTCTAACGCTGGACCCTCTACTAACTCTTCAACGGCTGAAACAATTTTGTCCGTTTCTGTGTTACTTACCCTTTTTGTAACCGGAACAAAATATTCTTGTCCATCTGTTTCAGCACTGTAATAAACGGTAACAGGATGCGTATTAGTCAAATCGACAACATCAGAGGAATCATGGTTAATTCCATACTCCCTTCCAATTCCATCTTGGATTGGAGTCCCATTTACAGGCATTTCCTTCTGTTCATGTCCATTTACCCAAATTTTCACTTTTTCAACAGAGTCAAACTGTGTTAATGTCCAAGTAATAGCCTGTAAAATCTTCTCTTCATCTTCTTTATTATACGTACTAAATTCTTTTGAGAAGTCTGCAACAGCTACTCCGTCTTTAATATCAACACCCAATACTTCTGTACCTTCAGGAAGAACGGCTCTAAACCCATTCGGCAGCATGCTTGAAATTGGACCACCGTCAACTAAATATTCTAAAGCTTGTTTTGCAACACTTTTTGTTTCAGGCAGGTTCATTGTGTAAGGAACAACAAATCCATTTTTATCAATTAAATATAATTGATTTGTTACATTTTTTTCTGCTTCTTCTCCAGCAACGTCTTCAACCTTTCCTTCACCTTTTTGATTTACATCCTCTGTAATTGTTACATCCTGTGGTGGATCGATTTCCTTTGTAGCTTTTTCTGCATCAAATAAACTACAGCCTGAGAGCAGCATAGATGATGCAATGACAGTGATTGCAATCTGTTTGTTGTATTTTGACATTCAAATCCCTCCAAAGGCAGTTTGTACTATAATGTATACGAGCTATAATTTGTTTTAGACCGCTTTTTTGTACAAATTCTCTGCTAAAGCTTTAAAGGGATGTTTTTTTACACAATGAAACTAACTGATAGGAACAAAAAAGTCTATCTTACTTTATACGCGTTATAGATCAAAGTGAATTTTTCTATAAATCGCAAAAAGAAGATAGACTCCTTCATAGATGGTTCCTTATGATAAATGAATATTTTCAACATTTTCAAGTGAAATAGACTTCACGTTTTCGATAGGGTGTTCAAACCATTTTGAAGCAATTTTTTCAAATAACTGTTTGGAACCGGTTGTTAAAAATAAATGATTTTTTTCACCAGGTGTTTGGTTTAGCGCTTTTTTAAAGGACAGAATCGTGCTGACCTCTCTTGCCGTTTCATCACCAGAACAAATAATTTGAACAGCTTGTCCCATATACTCCTCAATTTGCGGCTGTAAAATAGGATAATGTGTACAACCTAAGATTAACGTGTCAATATTGGAATTCTTAAATGGAGCCAAAGAATCCTCAACAATTAGCCTTGCATGCTCACCTTCGTAATTTCCACTTTCAACTAGAGGGACAAATTTTGGACATGCTAAACTTTCAATTTTCAGCGTGTTATTTAATGTTTTAAGCGCCGTTTCATATGCAGCACTTTTTATTGTATTGATTGTCCCGATTACACCTATTTGGTCATTTTTAGTGACTTTTACAGCAGTTCGAGCACCAGGAAAAATCACCCCGATTACAGGGATATTTATTGTTTCTTGTATTTCCTGCAATGCGATAGCTGTTGCAGTATTACAAGCAATGACTAGCATTTTAATATGATGGTTATCAAGCAAATAATTAGTCATTTCCCATGTAAAACGTCGAACCTCTTCAGCAGGTCTTGGGCCATATGGACAACGTGCTGTATCCCCTAAATATATAATTTCTTCTTTTGGTAATTGTCTCATGATCTCTTTTGCGACAGTTAAACCGCCGACACCAGAATCAATAACTCCGATTGGACTTTTCAAATAATCGCCTCATTCTTCTCTCATTTCATGTTGTAACTTGATCAACGATTTTTCAAGGACTTCTAATTCATCCTTTTCAAAATTAACAAGCATATCTCGTAAGTATTTTTGGCGTTTTTCGATAACTTCTTCAATAATACGTTCGCCTTCTTTTAATAAATGAATTCGTACAACTCTTCGATCTTTTGGGTCTTTCACTCGCATCACTAACTGATTTTTTTCCATTCTGTCAACTAAATCTGTTGTTGTGCTGCATGCCAAATATATTTTATTCGAAAGTTCACCAATTGTTAAGTCACCATATTCCCATAACCATTGCAACGCAACAAATTGAGGAGGAGTAATACCATAATCACTCAGTATACAACGACCCTTTTGTCTTAGTATACTGGAAATATGTCGGAGTGCCTTTTCGAGATCCGCAACTGTCTTATCATTTATTAATTCTTGTCTACTTTTCACTTTTTACCCTCACTAATTTAGTACTGATATGCATCCTCATAATGGTTATGTACATATCACTTCAATTTTCCATGTTTTAATTAAAAAATGCAAGTTTGTTTTATTTGAAAGACCATAAAAACCGTTGTTAATTTCCTCTTGCAGCCATTTGCTTTCCTCAAGCGATCCGTGCTGCTTAAGCACAAACGCCTGTGGGGTCTCCCTTTGTCACGCTTCTCTAAACAGGAGTCTCATATCTTCCAAACAACAAATACACAATTATGAACGATAGACATTAACATCGTCTTTTGAAATCAAGTGGAAGTTCAAGCTTGTTTTCAGTGCAACATGTAGAAAGTAAACTGGCCCTATCGTATGAACAACCCCCTCAACAAAATCAACCTGATTATTTGTATAAGAAATTTTCAAGCAACAATTATACGACAACCATCTTTAAATTTCAGTAGAAATAAATAATATCGATTACAAATAAAATAATAACCGGCAAACCTATAAAAGGTTAGCCGGTATAGGTTAGAGCTCTAGTTCACCCATTCGAAGGAGCTCGACAACCGCTTGAGAACGTCCCTTTACACCAAGCTTTTGCATCGCATTCGAGATGTGATTCCGAACTGTTTTTTCACTAATGAAGAGCTCGCTAGCTATTTCCTTTGTTGTCTTATCTTGAACTAACAATTCGAAAACTTCTCTCTCTCTTTTCGTGAGTAATGGCTTTGATTGAAACTCTTTCTCTTTCAAGTATTGTAACCCTCCTTGCTAAGGTGAGAGCTGATCTAACGGATGGGTATATATTTAGTCAACATATATTATGTGCTTCAATTGCTTACTGTGACTGAAATGCTTTGGAAAAGGTGTATTTACTACGTCCATTTTTATCGTTTAGAAATACGAATGCATAATTCTATATTTGCTAATCCCCAAATAATTAAAACTCTCTCATTTTAAACGTTATATTGACCAAAAGACGAAAACTAAGCAATGTATAAAAATCTATATTTTCACCTTTTGAACCTATTTTTAAAATATGTAAAACCTTTTAGATTGTTCATTTAATAACGAAAAAAAACCACCCATAATTGAGTGGTTAAAGAGTTGAAGCAATAAAATTCACCTTAATAAGGAACCGATTATTTTGTTGTTTCAAAATCCTTTAGACTTGGTCACTACCAAAAAAATTCCGGAATGATTGAATCGCAGTATCACGATTTAATGCTGCAATCGAAGTTGTTAATGGAATTCCTTTTGGACAAGATTGTACGCAGTTTTGGGAATTACCACAGTTTGCTAATCCACCATCACCCATAATTGCTTCAAGACGCTCTGATTTATTCATTGCTCCAGTTGGATGGGCATTAAATAAGCGAACCTGTGATAATGGAGCTGGACCAATAAAATTAGATTTACTGTTCACATTCGGACAAGCCTCTAAGCATACACCACATGTCATACATTTTGATAATTCATATGCCCATTGACGTTTTTTCTCAGGCATTCTTGGTCCAGGGCCTAAATCATACGTACCATCTACAGGAATCCATGCTTTAACCTTTTTCAATGAATCGAACATACGCTTACGGTCTACTTGTAAATCACGTACAACTGGAAATGTTCTCATTGGCTCAAGTCTAATTGGTTGTTCAAGCTTATCAACCAGTGCTGAACATGATTGACGAGGCTTCCCATTGATGACCATTGAACAAGCGCCACATACTTCCTCTAAACAATTCATATCCCAGTTTACAGGTGTCGTTTTTTTGCCATCTGCATTTACAGGATTACGGCGAATTTCCATAAGTGCAGAAATAACATTCATATTAGGACGATACGGTACTTCAAATTTTTCCTCGTAAGGGGCAGCGTCCGGTGAATCTTGGCGGGTAATAATAAATTGAACTACTTTTCTCTCGCTCATTAGTTATCCCCCTTTTTGCTTTTTGAATAATCACGTTTACGTGGCTTAATTAATGATACATCTACATCTTCGTAGTCAAACTTAGGTGCAGAATCCTCACCAGTAAATGAAGCCATTGTTGTTTTTAAGAAGTCCTCATCATTACGTTCTGGGAATTCAGGTTTATAATGAGCTCCACGGCTTTCATTACGATTGTAAGCTCCTAATGTAATAACCCGAGCTAAATGCAACATATTTTTTAATTGACGTGTAAATGTAGCACCTTGGTTACTCCACTTAGCTGTATCATTAATATTAATATTTTCATATCTTTCTAACAGCTCTTGAATTTTTTCATCTGTTTTTAATAGCTTATCATTGTATCGAACAACTGTTACATTGTCAGTCATCCATTCTCCTAATTCCTTGTGAAGGACATAAGCATTTTCATTACCATCTAGTCCCATAATATGATTCCATTTCTCTTCTTCTTTCTTCACATATCCATCATATAAGGTAGATGATAAATCCTCTGCACTGTTTTCAAGTCCACTTATATATTTCACAGCATTAGGTCCTGCAACCATACCACCGTAAACAGCTGATAACAACGAATTAGCTCCTAATCGATTCGCACCGTGCATTGAGTAATCACATTCACCAGCAGCAAACAATCCAGGGATATTTGTCATTTGATCGTAATCAATCCAAAGTCCTCCCATTGAATAATGAACAGCAGGGAAAATTTTCATAGGTACTTTACGCGGATCCTCACCCATGAATTTTTCATAGATTTCGATTATTCCACCTAGTTTTATATCAAGCTCTTTCGGATCCTTATGTGACAAATCAAGGTATACCATGTTTTCCCCATTAATCCCTAGCTTTTGCTCGACACAAACATCGAAGATTTCACGTGTAGCAATGTCACGAGGTACAAGGTTACCGTAAGCAGGATATTTTTCTTCAAGGAAATACCATGGTTTCCCGTCCTTATATGTCCAAACTCGTCCACCTTCTCCACGAGCAGACTCACTCATAAGACGAAGTTTATCATCACCTGGGATTGCCGTTGGATGAATTTGAATAAATTCACCATTCGCATATGTAACACCTTGTTGATAGACAATCGATGCAGCAGAACCTGTATTAATAATCGAGTTTGTTGATTTACCAAAAATAATACCAGGACCACCAGTTGCCATAATAACAGCATCTGAGCGGAAAGATTCAATCTGCATTGTTGTTAGGTTTTGTGCTGTAATACCGCGGCAGACACCATCGTCATCAAGGACTACACCTAAAAATTCCCAACCTTCATATTTCGTGACAAGTCCAGCAACTTCATGTCGGCGAACTTGTTCATCTAATGCATATAATAACTGCTGTCCAGTCGTAGCTCCTGCAAATGCTGTTCTGTGGTATTGCGTACCTCCAAAACGTCTAAAGTCTAATAATCCTTCAGGCGTCCTGTTAAACATTACACCCATTCGGTCAAATAAGTGTATGATAGATGGTGCCGCCTCTGCTAAAGCCTTTACAGGAGGCTGATTTGCTAGGAAGTCTCCTCCATAAACAGTGTCATCAAAATGTTCCCAAGGAGAGTCTCCTTCCCCTTTTGTATTAACAGCACCATTTATTCCACCCTGTGCACATACAGAGTGAGAACGTTTCACTGGTACTAATGAAAACAAATCTACTTGAACGCCAGCTTCTGCTGCCTTCATTGTCGCCATTAAACCAGCTAGTCCGCCACCGACAACAATAATCTTATTTTTACTCATTAACCCCACTCCTTTTAATCGCTTCTATTGATAAGATCTCGATTAGACGAATGCAAAGATTGCTCGAACACCTACAATTGAAAGCGCTAAAAATATTGCAAGCGTTACATATGTGGAAATCTGTTGTGAGCGAGGAGTAACTGTAATTCCCCAGCTTACTGCAAATGACCATAATCCATTAGAAAAATGGAAAATTGTAGATATAACACCAACTAAATAGAATACTAGCATAATAGGACTACTTAAAATAGAAGCCATCATATCATAGTTCACTTCTTGTCCAAATGCTGCAGCTATTCTCGTTTCCCAAACGTGCCAAGCAATAAAAATAAAAGTGATAATTCCTGAAACACGTTGAAGCAAAAATAGCCAATTTCTTAAGTAGCCATAGTTCGTTACATTGTTTTTTGCAGTAAATGCAATATAAACACCATAAATTGCATGGTATAAAAGTGGAAGGAAAATAATAAAAATTTCCAACGCATACCTGAATGGTAGCATTTCCATAAAATGTGCTGCCTTGTTAAATGCTTCAGCACCTCTTGTAGCAAAGTGATTGACAACAAGATGCTGAACTAAAAACAGCCCTACAGGAATGACGCCTAATAAAGAGTGCAGTCTTCGATTTACAAACTCTTTGTTTCCAGCCATTAAACATACCCCCTAGTTTCAATAATACACCCGCTTTTTGATTCACTAATTTCTTTTATTAGCCCAAATTTTTTCCAAATAAAAATTAAAACTTTATTCTATGAATATATGGAAATATAAATGGGTTTTACAGGTCATAAAAATTTTTGTTACAACAACTTTTACAAGTTAAATGTGACAAATTCATTTTACTCCCATAAAAGAACAGCGTCAAGAAAACGCGTACATAAATTATAATTTTTCGATAAGTCGGAAATTACTTTAAATTTATTTTATCAGTATATTTAAAAGATCATAAGGTTTATTTCAATTTTAGTTAATATTACATGTTTTTCATAATCGTTCTTGTTATATAATAAACGATAGAAAGAGGGGAATACCGTGAATAAACAATCCATACAATTGACAAACGAAGAATTAAAAGAATTACAGACGCCTGCCTTTGGATATGAACTAATCCGAGAAGTCTTAATACCAACTATTTTAGGTAAGGACTACTCCAATATGCTTTATTGGGCAGGGAAGGAACTAGCAAGAAAATATCCGCTTAGCTCAACAGAAGAAATGATATCTTTCTTTGAAAATGCCGGCTGGGGAAATTTAACTGTATTAAGTCTAAACAAAAACGAAATGGAGTTGGAGCTTAGTGGTGATCTCATTTCATTACGTTTAGGCAAAGATAATGATTGCAGTTTCCAATTGGAAGCTGGATTTATAGCCGAGCAACTTCAAACAATTAATAGCTATATTACCGAAACTCATGAGCAAATCAAAAAGCGTGCTAAAAAAGTCATTTTTACTGCTAAATGGGATCATAAAGATAAGATTGAATCAGCGCCAATTGTCGGAAAACGTTCTGAACGAAAATGACGAAAATAGATAGTAGTAAAAAGAACTTTATTTTAATGACAATAGTACATTTGCTCTATTCTTACATAAAGGGTCTATCCATTGATAGACCCTATTCTTTCTTTTTATACTTGTGAAGCTTCTTTCGAAAGCTCAAACGTACTATGTAGAGCATCTACTGCTGTAACCATTTGTTCACCTGAAATGACAGTTGATACTTTAATTTCAGAGGTACTAACCATTTTTACATCAATTCCATTATCAGCTAATACTGAAAACATCCGAGCAGCAACTCCTGGATTTGACACCATACCTGATCCTACAATTGAGACTTTTGCAAGATTGGATTCAGATTCAATTTTTTCATATTTCAAACTGCTCTTTTCTTGCTCAAGAATTGAAATCGTCTCGTCAAGATCACTTGTTTTTATTGAAAAGGAGATGATTGTTTTTTTATCATTCGTTGTGCTCTGAATAATAATATCAACATTTAAACCATGACTTGCCAACGTTGAAAAAATTGTAGAAAGTGTCGTTAATTCATTTGGAAGTCCTATAACCGATACTCTTGTTACCTGATCCTCAAATGCAATTCCTTTTACGATTAAGTTTTCCTCCATACTCGTTTCCTCCTCAACAATTGTTCCTCTTTCATCTTCCATACTTGAACGTACTTCTAAAGGTATTTTATAATTCTTTGCAAATTCTACTGCACGTGGATGAAGTACACCTGCACCTAAATTAGCTAACTCTAACATTTCATCGTATGAAATTGCCGCTAATTTCCGTGCATTTTTCACTACTCTAGGGTCAGTAGTAAATACACCTGTTACATCCGTATAAATATCACATTTATCTGCTTCTAAAGCAGCAGCTAAAGCAACTGCGGTTGTATCAGAACCACCTCTTCCAAGCGTCGTAATCTGGCCATCCTTTGTGGCTCCTTGAAATCCAGCGACAACAACGATTTTTCCTCTATCTAATTCTGTTTTTATTTTTTCCGGATTAATATTTGTAATTCTTGCATTCCCATGCTGTTCTTCTGTTTCAATACCTGCCTGCCATCCAGTATAAGAAATTGCCTCATATCCCTTTTCCATTAAGGCTAATGCTAGAAGGGATATCGTTACTTGTTCTCCTGTCGTAAGGAGCATATCCAATTCTCTTTTACTTGGTTTTGATGTTATTTTCCCTGCTAAATCAACTAATTGATCTGTTGACTTTCCCATCGCAGATACAACAACAACCACTTGATTTCCTCTTTGTTTTTCTTGAATTACACGATTAGCAACATGCATTATTCTTTCAGCAGATCCAACAGATGTTCCACCGAATTTTTGGACAATGATTCCCAACACAATCTCACCCTTCATTGATTATTCTAATGTTCAGTCATGTATGATAGAAGGCATAAAAGCTACTACTAACCGTTTACTCATTTTCTAAAAAAGCAACAAAAAAAGCAATGAGATATTAATATCCCATTGCTATACAAAACGAAAATAATAAACTTCGCTTTCACAATGAGATAGCTCTCCAAGAAATTACATTTTCTTGACAGTTTTACATCTGTTAAATGTAAAACCAGCCATTATAGCAATGGTACTATAACAGCTTCGGCAAAATTCCCTTTCACCAGCTTTCATTGGAGACCATCCTCCTCAAACAGGCTACTCTTGAATTTCGCACCTCTACCTTCATTCAATAAATAACGATCATACTATGAAATTACTAACAAGATTATCAAACTTTAATGAAAAGTGCAAGCACTTTAACAATACCACAAAAACTTCAATCTATTTGTCACTCAAATGCTCAAAGATTTGCTTTGCAATATTCTCAGGCATCCCAGCTTCTTTGAATTGTTCAACATCTGCTTCTTTCATCTTTTTCAATGATCCAAAATGCTTAAGCAACATTTTTTTCCGCTGTGCACCGACACCAGGAATATCATCCAAAATGGATTGAAAGGCACTTTTCCCGCGGAGCTGTCTATGAAAGGTAATCGCAAACCGATGAACCTCGTCTTGAATTCTTTGCAATAAATAAAATTCTTGACTGTTCCTATTAAGGGGAATAAATTCAGGAGGTGAGCCGATTATTAGTTCTGAAGTTCTATGTTTATCATCCTTCACAAGACCTGCGATTGGAATGTCTAGACCTAACTCATTTTCTAGGACATCCTGTGCTGCAGCTAAATGCCCTTTACCACCATCTATAATAATTAAATCTGGAAGTGGTAAATCCTCCTTTAATACACGACTATATCTACGTCGTACAACCTCTCTCATTGATTCATAATCATCAGGTCCTTTTACACCTTTGATTTTATACTTACGATAATATTTTTTTGCAGGCTTACCATCTTCAAATACTACCATCGCCGATACTGGATCTGTTCCTTGAATATTTGAATTATCAAACGCCTCTATTCGATGAGGAGTATGGATACCTAGTTTATCTCCAAGGTTTTCAACAGCTTTAATAGTACGTTCCTCATCTCTTTCAATAAGTGAAAACTTTTCCTGCAAGGCAATCTTCGCATTTTTGTGCGCAAGTAATATTAAATCCTTCTTTTTACCGCGTTTTGGCTGAAGAGCTGATACATCTAACAGCTGTTCAACTAATTTAATTTCAACACTATCAGGTAGTAAAATCTCTTTTGGTAAAAAATGATTTGCTTTTGAATAAAATTGTCCAATAAAGGTTAGAAATTCTTGTTCTGGGCTATCATAAATTGGAAACATTGACACATCGCGTTCAATTAATTTCCCTTGTCTAATAAAAAATACTTGGACACACATCCATCCTTTATCATAAGCATACCCAAAGACATCTCTATCAACAAAATCATTCATTGTCATTTTTTGTTTTTCCATCGTCGCTTCAATGTGAATAATTTGATCTCGATACTCCTGTGCACGTTCAAATTCTAATTGCTCTGCAGCCGTAGTCATTTTCTCTTGGAGCTCTTCTTTTATCTTTTTATATCCACCATTTAAAAATTTAGTAATTTCCTCAACCATTTCTCGATTCGTTTCTTCTGATATATCATTTACACATGGAGCTAGGCATTGACCCATATGATAATATAGACATACCCGATCAGGCATTGTTGAACATTTACGAAGAGGGTATAATCGGTCCAATAATTTAATAGTTTCTCTCGCTGACTGTACATTTGGATAAGGACCAAAGTACTTTCCTTTATCCTTTTTTACTTGTCTCGTTGCAATTAATCGAGGATGACGTTCATTTGTTATTTTAATAAACGGATATGTTTTGTCATCCTTTAGCATTACATTATATTTTGGATCATATTTTTTTATAAGATTCAATTCTAAAATTAATGCTTCTATATTCGAGGACGTTACAATGTATTCAAAATCAACAATCTCATTCACTAAACGAAGTGTTTTTCCGTCATGTGATCCTGTAAAATACGAACGAACACGATTTTTTAATACTTTTGCCTTCCCTACATAAATGACCGTACCTTGGCGATCTTTCATGATATAGCATCCTGGTTGATCAGGAAGAAGTGCAAGCTTTTCCTTTATATGATCAATCATAGCAAACACTCCTTTTTTCAAATTTTATAGACGTTAATCCGCAAACATAATCGTATTCGATAAAATTATATTGGCGGATTACAGTCCATAACAAAAAACAAAACACCTCTTTATCGTATCAGATTTCGCTCATTTCAGCTATGTTAACTATACGTAATCAATGCAAAGTTTTCCTTTAAGCAGATTAAAAAAAGGACTGACAAATGTCAATCCAATTTTTTTAAACATGTTTATTTAAAACATCAGCCAATGCTTCTTTTGGTTGATAGCCAACAGCTTTATCAACAACTTCTCCATCTTTTAAGACAAGTAGTGTTGGAATACTCATTACACCGTATTTACCAGCTGTTTCTTGGTTTTCGTCAACATCAACTTTTACAATTTTCACTTTATCTCCCATATCAGAATCGAGCTCTTCTAATACTGGAGCAATCATTTTACAAGGTCCGCACCATGGTGCCCAAAAATCAACTAGTACAACACCTTCGCTTGTTTCATTTGTAAATGTTTCATCTGTAACATGTGTTATTGCCATTGTAATTCCTCCTAAAAATTGTGGGGTAAATATGATTAAAGTATAGCATCGACTTTAAAAGTTAGCTATTATTTTGCTTCAAATCTATTTTCCCCTATGTTTCCTGTTCAAAACATGAATTTCATCATTATTAGTTTTTTAATTGATTATAGAGTTTTTTAACTATTTACATTTAGCTTTAACGCCTTAATTTCTTCCGTTAATAATGGGACAACCTCAAATAAATCACCAACAATTCCATAATCAGCCACATTAAAAATATTTGCCTCTGGATCTTTATTGATTGCGACAATAACTTTTGAATTTGACATTCCAGCTAAATGTTGTATTGCCCCGGAAATTCCACAAGCAATATACAGATCAGGCGTCACAACCTTCCCTGTTTGACCTATCTGCAATGAATAGTCACAATAATTAGCATCACATGCCCCACGCGATGCACCTACAGCACCGCCAAGGACATGAGCCAATTCTTTAAGTGGTTCAAATCCTTCTTCACTTTTCACTCCTCGACCACCAGCGATAATCACTTTTGCTTCCGATAAATCAACACTTTCAGTTGCTTTTCGAACAACCTCTTTTACAATTGTCCGTAAATCTTTAATTTCTACCGATAGTGAATGAGTTTCACCTGTCCTTGTATCATCTTTACGTAACGGATTAATATTATTTGGGCGGATTGTCGCAAAGATAAGCCCATCTGTTATAATTTGCTTTTCAAAGGCTTTACCTGAATAAATCGGTCTTGAAAAAATAACATTTCCACCTGTTATTTCAATCGCAGTTACATCAGAAATTAATCCTAATTGTAGCTTTGCAGCAATTTTTGGTGATAAATCCTTACCTAAAGCTGTATGACCTATAATTATTGCTTCCGGATTTTCCTCCTTTATTGTTGCTAATAAAGCTTGTGCATAACCATCTGGAGTATAAGTAGATAATTTTGCATCTTCAACTGTTACGACACGATCTGCTCCATAATGAATTAACTCACTTGCTAATGATGAAATGTTTTCTCCAATTAAAACACTAACAACCTCTCCACCTTCTGAAATCTCCTTCCCCGCAGCGATGACCTCATAAGAAACATTACGCAATACCTGTTCACGTGTCTCTGCCAAAACAAGAATTTTTCTCGCCATTCATTATTCCCCCTATTCATGTTTATCCCGTAAACTGTTAATCCCTGTTAAATAACTTTTGCTTCGTTATGAAGAAGTGAAATTAATTCAGAAACTTGTTCATTTAATTCCCCTTCAAGTATTCTTCCTGCCTCCCTTTTAGCCGGTAAATATATCTCAATCGTTTTTGTCTTTGCTGCAACCTCATCTTCATCGAGATTTAAATCGTCTATTTCAAGCTCATCTAAAGGCTTCTTTTTAGCTTTCATAATCCCAGGTAAAGATGGATACCTCGGCTCATTTAACCCTTGTTGTGCAGTTACTAATAACGGTAATGTCGTTTCAATAACCTCCGAATCCCCTTCTACGTCTCTTACAATCGTTGCAGTATTTCCACTAACTTCAAGCTTCGTAATTGTTGTCACATATGGAATCGTTAATAATTCCGCTAAACGTGGTCCTACCTGACCAGACCCACCATCAATCGCAACATTACCTCCCAAAATAATATCAAACTCAACATCGTTAAAGTACTCTGCAAGTATTCGAGATGTCGTATAAGCATCACACGCTTCGATATCATCCTCGATATTTATCAGCACTGCCTTGTCACAGCCCATTGCTAATGCGGTACGTAATTGTTTTTCAGATTCATCATTTCCAATCGTTATAACCGTTACCTCTCCACCATGGTTATCCCGTAATTTTAGCGCTTCCTCTATTGCGTATTCATCATATGGGTTAATAATAAATTCAGCATCATCTTCAACGATTTGACCATTCTGTAAAACGATCTTTTCTTCTGTATCAAATGTTCTTTTCATCAGTACGAATATATTCATTACCCATTCCCCCATTGTTTAATTGTAAACCTTAAGCTTTACTTACCATTCTCCAAGCACTTGGTTACATCATTTATTCCCCTGTAAATTTCGGTTCTCTTTTCTCAATAAAAGCTGATATTCCTTCTTTTGCATCAGAACTACCAAATACCTCTCCAAAAGAAATTGCTTCTTTTTCATAACCTTCTTGATCTGATTTTATTTTATCTTCATTAAGAAGTGAGAGAACTGCACGAACTGTTTTTGGACTTTTTGCTGCAAATTTAGCAGCTAAACGTTTCGCTTCATTCAAAAGAATTTCCTCAGGATAAGAGTGATTTGCTAATCCGAGCCTTACTGCTTCTTCACCGGTAATAGGCTCACTAGTTAGCATCATTTCTAATGCCCGTCCATTCCCAATATATTTTGGAAGCCTCTGAGTACCGCCAAATCCCGGAATAATCCCGAGCTGTAATTCTGGAAGTCCCAATTTTGCATCATTTGAGACAAGTCGAAGATGACATGCCATCGCTAACTCAAGCCCTCCACCTAATGCAGCACCGTGTATTGCAGCTATGACTGGCTTTTGCAACGATTCAATCTTCTTAAAAACACTTTGCCCATTTTTTGACAATCTCGAAAAGTTACCCTCAGAGGATAATTGTACAAATTCTTTAATATCTGCTCCTGCTGAAAAAAATTTTCCTTTGCCATGAAGTACTACTACCCTAACTTCATTATCATGTTCAAGCTCGTCAATGAGAATTGATAATTCCTTTAAAACATCTGATGACAAAGCATTTGCTGGCTGATGATTGATTTCAATCATTGCCATGTTTTCATTTTTCTTTAGGTTTAAGTAATTCATGATACCCTCCATCTAAATCGGCTAGTCTATAACCTAATGTATGACGGGAAGAAAAAGAAATGTACATAGATTAAGACCGCTAATCGTTAATTTGATTTGGCAAAACCGTTTATAAGTAATTGATGAACCTTTTGCGTTTGTTCTGATAAAGGATATTTTTGCTCATTCATAACCCAGGTCGTAACGATTTCATCGATTGTACCGAAGATCATTTGCCTTGCTAATCTAGGATCAATTTCATCTCTAAATTCACCAGTTTCGATACCTGTGCGGATAATTTTATCGACAACATTTAAATAGCCTTTAAGTACCTCGTTAATTCTAAGTCTTAATTCCTTATTAGATTGTCTAAGCTCGAGTTGTGTCACAATTGCTAAATGATGATCTGCTGCTAATAATGAGAAGTGTGTTTTTATAAGTTTATAAAGTTTTTCTGCTGCTGTCTCAGCGGATTTTATTTCAACCTCTATTTTTTCAATAAATTCTCCCATTTTTTCTTGGAAAAGCGAAACGAGGATATCCTCCTTGTTCTTAAAATACAAGTAGATTGTTCCATCGGCTACTCCTGCTTGCTTTGCTATTTTAGAAACCTGTGCTTGATGATAGCCATTTTCCGCTATCACAATAACCGCTGCATCGATTATTTGTTTATATTTAGGTTTTTTCTGTTTCAACGTAATACTCCCCTTTTTTCATGCAATGACAAATTCTAATATTTTTTCCAATAATTTCTACTTAGGTTTCGTAAAATGAATGAGTAATCATTCATAAGTTAATATTAGTTTTTCAAGTCCATTTCTGTCAAGTATCTTTGATTATTTATCTCATAAAGTAATTGAAAAGTAGGAATAGAAGACACTTCGTCCCCTATTCCACATTTAAAAATGCAATGCAACAGTCATCGTTTCATTCAATTTGCGTTTTTTAGTTTTTCTTTTTCTTCCTCAATAAGAGCACGTCTTAATATTTTTCCGACCGCTGTTTTTGGTAGTTCATTTCTAAATTCATAAATATGCGGTACTTTATATGCTGCCAAATGTTTTCTTGCATATTCGTTAAACTCTTCAGCAGTTGCTGTTACCCCTTCTTTTAAAACAATGTATGCTTTTACAGTCTCTCCCCGATAAGGATCTGGAATTCCAGCTACAACTACCTCTTGGACCTTATCATGTTCATATAACACTTCTTCAATTTCCCGAGGATAAATATTATATCCACTTGCAATAATCATATCCTTCTTCCTGTCTACAATATAAAAATAACCATCCTCATCCATATAGCCAATATCACCAGTATATAGCCAGCCATCTCTTATAGCTGCTTCAGTTTCCTCAATTCGATTCCAATACCCCTTCATTACTTGCGGTCCTTTTACAAGTAATTCTCCAAGCTCATTAGGTTCTGCTCTCCCACCTGATTCATACGAAATAATCATTGCATCTGTACTCGGCCACGGCACACCGATACTTCCCGTTTTTCTATTACTCCATAAAAAATTCGCATGAGTAACTGGTGAAGCTTCTGATAAACCGTAACCTTCTACAAGTCTTCCTCCTGTAATTTCCTCAAATTGCTCCTGAATTTCTACAGGCAATGCCGCAGATCCGCTAATACAGCCATCAATTGATGATAGATCATATTCTTTTAATTCAGGATGATTTAATAAAGAAATATAAATCGTTGGTGCACCTGGAAAAAGGGTTGGCTTTAATTTTTGGATTGTTTTTAACGTATCGGTCGGATCAAACTTCGGCAGTAGAATCATTTTAAATGCTTGCATGATGGATAGGTTCATAACTGCTGTCATCCCATATACATGAAAAAATGGAATAATCCCTAATACAGACTCTTCTCCTTTTTTACATTTATACATCCAAGCAGCACACATTTGTGTATTTGCAACAAGATTTTCATGTGTAAGCATGACACCCTTTGGAAAACCTGTAGTTCCCCCTGTATATTGGAGGATCGCTATATCCTCCTTTGGATTAATGTCCGGAATTGTAACATTAGGTAATGCTGTGAGCATAATTTTTTTGAATAAATGTGTATCTCCTTGATGTTCAACTTTTACTACTACTTGCTTTTCTTTCTTTTGTACAAGTGGATAGAGCAAATTTTTTGGGAATGGCAAATAATCCTTAATACCTGTAACAATGATATGCTTCAGATTTGTTAACGCTTTCATTTTGGAAACCCTAGGATATAATAAATCAAGCGTAATGATATATGTTGAGCCACTATCCTTTAATTGATATTCTAGCTCTCGTTCCATATAAAGCGGATTCGTCTGGACAACTATTCCGCCACACAGGATTGTTCCATAATACGCGATGACAGCCTGAGGGCAATTAGGTAGCATAATGGAAACTCTGTCACCTTTTTGTAATCCAATTGACTGCAAATAATTTGCTAATTTCAATGATTGAATATAAAGCTCAGTGTAAGATAATTCTTTCCCTAAGAAGTGGATAGCAGTTTTCGTTGGAAATTCTTTAGCGGTCTGTTGTAAATAATAAAAGAGTGGCTTTTCATCAATATTTATATGATGAGGGATATCGTTTGGGTAATGTTGTAACCATGGCTTTTGGCTTTCCATCTTATCTCCTCCTTTACGTTGTTCGAAATCGAAACCAACTAACTGATAACTATTATTTTAGTATCATGCAGATGGATAGGAGACTATAATGTGTATATTGTTGTCATATTTTTAAGTCATTTTTGGGTTAATCGCTTTTCCCCCTACCTTCATATAAAAAGTATAGCAGACTTTTTTATTTTCAGAAATATTAAAAATGCTGAAATAGCAGCAGATAAATTTAGACATAACGAAAAAGGCCTGACATACTTGATGTCAAGCCAAAATCATCTATATTTTTTTGATTTTAGAAAAATACTAAATAAATAATCCCAATGATAATAAATAATCCACTTATTACAAACATAACCTTCGCTAATGTTTCCATTTCCCTATCTCCTTATATCCCCGCTCCAATGACAAATGAAAGCCCAACGGATATCACGAGTGAAACAAATCCAACCGCACGATTGTCATTTTTAATCTCTTTATCGATATTAAATTTAGGCGTCATAAATTCAAAGATAAAATATCCTAATAACAATAGGAGAAAGCCAAAGCAACCAGACCCGATCATTTGTAATAGACTATCATGTTGTTCAATGGAAAATCTAAATATATTAGCAATCCCAAAGATTTTCCCACCTGTTGCCATCGCTACAGCAAAATTCCCATTTTGAATTTCTTCCCAATTTTTATAAGATGTCACAAGTTCAAAAACAGCTAAAAATACGATAATACACAGTACAACAACACTATAATAGGCAGCTGTTTCAACTAGTTCATTTTCCCAAAAATTACTCATCTTACCTTCTCCCCACTATTTGAGTTCGACAATCGTTACACCATTTCCGCCTTCTCCTGCTTCTCCATAGCGTGTGCTTTTTACACTTCGATGGTTTTTCAGCAATTCCTTTACACCTGTTCTTAGCGCTCCTGTTCCTTTACCATGTATAATTGATACTCTTGGGTACCCAGCTAGCACAGCATCATCCAAGTATTTTTCAACCTTTAATAAGGCATTTTCATAGCGCTCCCCACGCAAATCTAATTCTAAAGAGACATGATAATCCTTCCCTTTAACAGTAGCTAATGGTTTTTCTTGGACTTCTTGTTTAGCCCGTTTTATATAGAGAAGGTCTTTTTCTTTTACCTTCATTTTCATAATCCCCATTTGTACTTGCCATTCATTGTCACTAACCTTTTCAATTAAATGACCCTTTTGATCAAAGCTAATGACCTTAACTTCGTCACCTGGTAAAAAGCTATGTTGCTTTGTTGCTTCTTTTTTCTCAGCCTTCTTACTCTTTTCAAAAACAGGGACTGCCCCTTCTAGACGTTTTCTAGCATCAATAAGCTCATGTTCTTTTATTTGTGCATGCTGCTGTTTTCTCATACTTCTTAATTCTTGAATAATAGCCTCAGCTTCTTTTCTTGCAGCCTCAAGTTTTTGCTCTGCCTCACGTTCGGCCTTTTCAAATAAAGTATCTCTTTGTTCATTAAAAGCAATAATTTGCTGCTGTAACTCCTTATGCAGCTTCTCAGCTTCTTTACGGATTTTTTCCGCTTCGATCATTTCTTGCTCTGCCGATTTTTTACTTGTTTCTAACGAGGCAATCATCGTGTCGACCTCGTTTCGTTCATCAGTCATTTGCGATTTTGCCATCTTAATGACTCGTTCTTGAAGTCCTAATCTTTTTGATATTTCAAATGCATTGCTTCGTCCAGGAACTCCGATTAATAATTTATATGTTGGACTTAAAGTTGTTATATCAAATTCAACACTTGCATTAATTACACCGCTACGATTATATCCATATGCCTTAAGCTCTGGATAATGAGTAGTCGCAACAACTCTTGCCCCCCGATTATAAACTTCATCGAGAATCGAAATTGCAAGTGCTGCTCCCTCTTGAGGATCTGTTCCTGCCCCTAACTCATCGAAAAGCACTAAGCTTTTATGATCCACTTTATCGAGTATGTCAACAATATTAACCATATGGGACGAAAACGTACTTAAACTTTGTTCAATTGATTGCTCATCGCCTATATCTGCATAAACAGCATGAAATACTGCCATTTCAGATTCCTCTAAGGCAGGAATTTGTAGTCCCGCTTGTGCCATTAACGTACACAATCCTAATGTCTTTAATGCTACTGTTTTCCCACCTGTATTAGGCCCAGTTATAACGATTGTTGTAAAGTCTGTACCAAGCTCTATATCGTTTGGGACTACCTCATCAATTGGTAAAAGAGGATGTCTCGCTTTATACATCCGTATTATCCCATCGTTATTTATGCTTGGTTTAATCCCTTTAATTTCCTTCGCATAACGCGCCTTTGTAAACATGAAATCCATTTCGCCTAGGCAGTATACATTTTGGAGAATATCCTCACTATTCTCAGCAACCTGGTCAGACAGCATTCTTAAAATTCTCTCTATCTCGATCTTTTCTTTCGCTTTTACTTGTTGAAGTGTATTGTTTAAATCAACGATTACCTGAGGCTCAATAAAAAGCGTCGCGCCTGAGCTCGATTGATCATGAACGATTCCACCATATGAAGCACGATATTCTTGTTTAACTGGTAAAACAAATCGGTCATTTCGAATTGTAATAATTGCATCTGAAAGCATTTTTGTTGCTGAAGAAGAACGAATCATCGACTCTAACTTGTCCCTAACTCTTGCTTCTGTTGTTCTCAGCTGTTGTCGGATTCCTTTTAATGTTTCACTTGCATTGTCTAGAACTGTACCATTGTCATCGATACATTGCGTAATATTTCGTTCTAATTCCTGCAATACAACCATTTTTTCAGCTAATTCTGGTAGATGATGTAATTCAATCCCCTCCTCTACCATTTTTTCAATAAAACGTTTCATATTTTTCGTTGCATATAAGGTGCCAGATACTTCATTTAATTCTGTTGCACTTAATAACCCACCTATTTTAGCACGCTTTACTGTTTGTCTAACATCAACTAAACCGCCAAGTGGAATATTTCCCTTTAAACGTAATACCTTAGCGGCTTCATCAGTTTGTTCTTGAAGTTTAACAACTTCTTCAAATTGACTTGAAGGAAATAATGATTTTACTTTTTCCTTTCCTAATGAAGAAGATGTATGTTTGATAAGTTGTTCTTTTACTTTATCAAATTCTAATACATGTAATACTTTTTCTTGCAAAGTGGAAAACCTCCTAATATACGAAAGCGCTGCACTAATTAGCGTTTCAGTTGGCCCTTTTCTTTAAATTTATCGATTATGACGCTGTAAAAATGTAGAGAGCTTGTCTAAATCCCACGCATTGATAACATTATCTTTCTCGACCCAGCCCTTTTTAGCTGTTGAAACTCCGATTGCCATATCCATCAACATTTCTTTATTATGAGCATCTGTATTAATAACAAGTTTAACACCTGCTGCCTGTGCTTTCTTTAAATGTTCTGCATTTAAGTCCAATCGGTGAGGATTCGCGTTTAATTCCAAAGCAGTATCTGTTTCCTTTGCCAATTCAATTAACATATCAATATCGACATCATAACCATTTCTTCTACCAATTAACCGACCGGTAGGATGTGCAATAATATCTACATGGTGATTATTAAGCGCTGCTTTCAATCGACTCATAATAACATCCCGAGATTGTGAAAAACTCGAATGAATTGAAGCAATAACGATATCCATTTCACTTAAAAGTTCATCATCATAATCAAGTGAACCATCAGGTAATATATCCATTTCCACTCCAGCTAATATCGTAATATCATCATATTGTTTATTTAATTCTCGAATTTCATCTCGTTGTGCCCGTAAACGTTCAGGTGTTAACCCATTTGCTACCTTCAAATATTGAGAATGGTCTGTAATTGCCATATAGCGATATCCCTTTTCACGACAAGCTTCTACCATTTCTTTAATCGTATATGCACCATCACTCCAAGTCGTATGCATATGCAAATCGCCCTTTATATCTTCTAGCTGTATCAGTTTATTTTCATGGTGAAATGTATCAACCTCTGTTCCATCCTCTCTTATTTCCGGAGAAAAATGCGGCAAACTAAAATACGAATAAAAGTCTGCTTCGGTTTCAAAAGTTTTTATTTCTCCTGTTTCAATATTTTCAACACCATATTCGCTTATTTTTTCACCACGCTCTTTTGCGAGCTGCCTCATTCTTACGTTATGATCCTTTGAACCTGTAAAGTGATGTAAGGTTGTTGCAAATTCAGTCGGTTTAACAAGTCGAAAATCTACGCTCACCTCATAATCGTAATTAAGCTGAATTGAGATCTTCGTATCACCGCTTGCTATTACATCAGATAGCTTTGGAGTTTCTAATAATTGTTGACGGACCTTTTCTGGATCATTTGTTGCAATAATAAAGTCCAAATCCTTCACCGTTTCTCTCATTCTACGAAGACTACCAGCACGAGAAAAACTTTCAATCCCTTCACATTTTCGCAAATAATCTTCAATTTCATTTGCAATTGGAAGCATAAATGCAAGCGGTAAACGATCAGGACGATTACCAAGCTCTTCAATAGCTGCTAAAATTTTCTCCTCCGATTTTTTCCCAAAGCCTGCTAATGACTGGATTTTATTATCAATACACGCTTGCTTTAGCGCTTCAATGCTATCGATTTGCAACTCTTTATACAGCTTAGCAATTTTCTTGCCACCTAATCCTTGGAGCTTTAACATCGGAAGTAGTCCTTGTGGAACCTCTTCCTCTAATTGTCTCAATACTTCAGATTTTCCTGTTTCTATATATTCCTTTATTACAGCAGAAGTTCCTTTACCAATTCCCGATATCGTTGTGTAATCATCGATAAGAGCAAGGCTGCGATCATCTGCTTCAAGAGCATTTGCTGCTTTTCTAAAAGCTGATATTTTGAACGGATTTTCTCCTTTAAGTTCCATTAAAACTGCAATTTTTTCTAATAAACGAATAACATCTTTTTTATGAATATCCACTCTTTTCACCTCGATAAAAATGATACTAATAAACAGAGAAAAAGTACAATAAATACATGTATTATTAAATTTCCTTCAAATTTCAATTAAAGAAATAAATCACGACAAAAAAACTTCCCATTTGAGAGAAGTTTATGACATATACTGTATCCAAAGCTCATTTACCTTATCTGAAAAATAAGGTGTATGATTGACAATAAGGTCTGCAAGTATCGAATGATCTAATAATTGCTGAAGTTGTTCGACTGGAAGGAGTGCACCGATAAATAGTAAAATAAAAACAACTAAATATGATTCCAAAAAGCCTAATATTGACCCAGCCCAACGATTTAATTGCTTTAATATTGGTAATAATGCAACAAAGTCCAACATTGAACCGATAATTTGCATAACGATTTTTGTTCCAATAAATAAGATCACAAAGGCAACTGCACGATAATAAGCACCCTCTAAATCTTCACCATTTAATAAGGAAAGAATAACTGGACCATCATTTGACATGGGATAAGGGACCCACAGCTTTAATTTTGGTGCAAAGTCATCAAAATATTGATATGCTACAATATATGCTACAATAAATCCTGTTAGGTGAACAAATTGAAGGATAAAACCGCGTTTTAAGCCGACCAGTATCCCAAATATAAAAATAATTAATAATACTAAATCAAGCATTTCTTAGCTTCAATCCTTTTCTAATAATTGTTTCTCTAGCTTTTCATAATCTTCTTTTAACTTTAAATATTCGTGGACAACATTTACGGCTGTTAAGACGGCTAGTTTATTTATATCAAGAGAAGGGTTCATACTATTTATCTCTCTCATTTTATCATCTACTATAGAAGCAACGGCTCTAATATGGCTTGTGCTTTCAGAACCGATTATTGAATATTGTTGACCATATATATCTACTGTCGTTTTCGATTTTGGGCGATTTGACAACGATAAATCCTCCATTTCTGCAAATCCTATTCCTTATCATACCATGAGTCTTAACGTTATGGAAAGAAAATCAGATAAGGAGCCTACGAGGATAATCGGATTATAAAGTTATCTACATAACAATATGGAAAAAACAGGTGAAACTACCTATATGACATGAAATGGTTAAGCTATAATGTGAAAGGATGTTATAATGTATGGCCCAATCAGTAATACAAGTTAATAGCTCAATAATTAAGCAAATGGAAACTCACTATTCTACAAATAAAACTGATAAAACACCACAAGGGGCCATTTTTTCAGCAAAAGTTAATGGCTGTACGTTAACTGCTTACAAATCCGGAAAAGTATTATTTCAAGGAAAAAATGCTGAGGTTGAAAGTGCCAAATGGGGAGAGCAATTAGAAAAAAAGGAAAAGATATCTGCGCCAAATCTTAGCAAAACCCCAGCTAAATATCAGCCACCTAGCAATATTTTCAACCAATCGATTATCGGATCAGACGAAGTAGGGACTGGTGATTTCTTTGGACCAATTACTGTAGTTGCCGCTTATGTAAAAAAGGAGCAAATTCCTTTATTAAAAGAGCTCGGAGTAAGAGATTCAAAAAATTTAAAGGATCCACAGATTGTTGGGATTGCTAAGGATTTAATTCATTCTATCCCCTACAGCTTGTTAATTCTACATAACGAGAAATACAACCATTTACAAGAGCAGGGAATGTCACAAGGTAAGATGAAAGCATTATTGCACAATCAAGCGATAAATCATTTACTTGAGAAAATATCACCTGAAAAACCTGATGGTATTTTAATCGACCAGTTTGCTGAACCTGGGGTGTATTTCAATTATTTAAAAGGAAAACATATCAGCAAAGAAAATATCTATTTTTCAACTAAAGCAGAGGGTGTTCATTTAGCAGTTGCTGCTGCTTCCATTATTGCAAGATATTCTTTTCTCAAGGAATTTGAGCGATTGTCTAAAATGGCGGGAATTTCTATCCCAAAAGGTGCCGGCTCACAGGTTGATTTAGCTGCTGCAAAGATTTTAAAGAAAAATGGCCAACAATTTTTAGAATCTATCACTAAGAAACACTTTGCCAATACGGAGAAAGCAAAAAAATTGGCCAAGATGTGAATTGATAAAAAGAGGTTATCACAAAAGGAGTAGATCCTCATGCGATAACCTCTTGTTTTATTTCTGATTACCCTCTTAATGTTGCACCAAACTTCTCTTCAACCGCTTTTAATACTTTATTATGAGCTTTCGTTACATCTTCATCTGTAAGTGTACGTTCTGGATCAAAATAGCGAAGAGAAAATGCCACTGATTTCTTTCCTTCTTCAAGTTTGTCACCTTCATAAAGGTCAAAAACGACAACTTCCTTGAGCATTTTACCACCGGCTTCTGTAATCGCCTGTTCAATATCCCCAGCAACTGTATCTTTATTAACTACTAATGCAATATCTCTTGTTATAGATGGATATCTTGGAATCACTTCAAACTGAGTCTCTTCCACATTGTAGTTTAATAAATCAACTAAAGATAACTCAAACACATATGTTTCTGTTAAATCCATTTCCTTTTGAACAGTTGGATGAACCTGTCCGATAAATCCAATAAATTTTCCAGCTAGTAAAATTTCCGCTGTACGCCCAGGGTGCATCCCTTCACGTTTCACCTGTTTAAATTGAATTTGAGTAGTTAATCCTAATACATCAAATAAACCTTCAATAATACCTTTTATTACATAAAAATCAACAGGCTTTTTCTCTGCTTGCCACAAATGTGAATGCCATAGTCCTGTTATCGCACCTGCTAATCTTTCTTTTTCAAGTGGTTGTTTTGCTGTCCCTTGCGAAAGGAAAACAGAACCTATTTCAAATAATGCGACTTGGTCAATTTGTCTAGCAAGATTATACTTTAATGCATCTAATAAATGAGGCAGTAAGCTTAAGCGAAGAACACTACGCTCCTCACTCATCGGAAGAGCTAATTTGATTAATTCCGATTGTTCTAATGCATACTTAAATGCTTTTTCTTCACTCGTTAGAGAATAAGTAATTGCTTGATATAAACCAGTACCTTCAAGATATCTACGGACCTTGCGACGCTTTTGTTGATAGTCAGTTAATTTACCAGGATAAGCTTGCCCAATAGGTAATGTTGTTGGAATGTTATCATATCCATATAAACGAGCTATCTCTTCAACAAGATCTTCCTCAATCGTAATATCTCCACGACGAGTTGGAACAGTTACAGTTAACGTGTCATTATCTAGAACAACACCAAATTGGAGTCTGTCTAAAATATCTTTCATTTCTTCTCCAGAAATATTCATACCTAGAAGACGATTCACCTTACTCACTGTTGTTTGTACGACTGCTGGTTCAAACGATTTAGATTGAACCTCAACAGTTCCTTCAAGTACTTCTCCCCCTGCATACAATGCAATTAACGCAGCTGCTCTTTCAGCCGAAGCATGCACACGATTCGGATCAACTCCCTTTTCATAGCGAGCGCTTGCCTCACTACGCAAACCGTGATCTTTTGAAGCAGTTCGTATTGTTTGCCCATGAAATAGCGCAGACTCTAATAAAACCGTCTTTGTATCAGATTGTACCTCTGAATTTGCACCACCCATAACACCTGCTAATGCTACTGGTTCTTTTCCATTTGTTATCACTAAATGATTAGTTGATAAAGTTCTTTCCTGATCATCTAATGTAACAATTTTTTCCCCTTCATGTGCGCGACGAACTAATATTTCCTTCGAACCGAATCTATCGTAATCAAACGCATGTAATGGTTGACCATATTCAAGTAAAACAAAGTTTGTAATATCAACTACATTATTATGCGGACGAATTCCTGCAGCCATTAAACGGGTTTGCATCCACAATGGTGAAGGAGCAATCGTTACATTTTTGATTATTTTAGCAACATATAATGGATTATCATCTGTTGCTTCAACATGAACAGTTACAGCTGCTTCTGCTTTTTCAGAAATACTTTCATAAGCTATTTCAGGATATTTCACTTCTCTACCTAGTATTGCCGCTACTTCATGAGCTACACCAAGCATGCTTAAAGCGTCAGAACGGTTTGGTGTTAAGCCTAATTCCAAAATCGCATCATCTAAGCCTAATTGTTCTAGCGCATCAACACCAACTTCTACATCGTTTGGAAAAACAAAAATACCTTCTGAATATTCCTTCGCAACAAGCTTCGATTCAATCCCCAACTCTTGTAGCGAGCAGATCATTCCGTTTGAGACTTCTCCACGAAGCTTTGCCTTCTTAATTTTAAAATTCCCTGGTAAAACAGCCCCAACTGTTGCAACAGCAACCTTTTGTCCTTTATCAACATTTTTCGCACCACAAATGATTTGGACAACTTCGCCGTCTCCGAGATCAACTTGGCATTTATTTAATTTGTCTGCATCTGGATGCTGTTCCTTTTCAACAACATAGCCAACTTTTACACCCTTTAAGCCTTCGTTTAAAACCTCTACACCTTCTACTTCTATACCGCTTCTCGTAATTTTTTCTGCTAATTCTTCCGGTGTTATGCCCGATAAATCAACATACTCCGATAACCATTTATATGAAACAAACATGAAGAAAGCCTCCCTTATTAAGCTCGTTTAAATTGTTTTAAGAATCGTACATCATCTGTATAAAAATGACGGATATCATCGACACCGTATTTTAACATCGCAATCCGCTCTGCACCGATACCGAAGGCAAAGCCGCTATATTTTTCAGGATCAAAGCCAGCCATTTGCAGAACGTTTGGATGAACCATACCAGCCCCTAGCATTTCAATCCAGCCTGTACCTTTACAGATATTACATCCCTTACCACCACAAGAAAAACATGATACATCTACTTCAACTGAAGGCTCTGTAAATGGGAAGAAACTCGGACGTAAGCGAATTTCTCTTTCTTCACCAAACATTTTCTTTGCAAACACTTCGAGCGTTCCTTTTAAATCACTCATTCGAATGTTTTCATCAACGACAAGACCTTCAATTTGTGTAAACTGATGAGAATGTGTCGCATCATCATTGTCACGGCGGTATACTTTTCCAGGACAAATAATTTTAACTGGTCCTTTCCCTTCGTGTTTTTCCATCGTTCTTGCTTGAACAGGGGAAGTGTGTGTACGCAATAACAGCTCTTCAGTAATGTAAAATGAATCTTGCATATCACGTGCAGGATGTCCCTTTGGCAAATTTAATGCCTCAAAGTTAAAATAATCAGTTTCAACCTCAGGACCTTCTGCAATTTGATAACCCATTCCAAGAAATAAATCTTCAATCTCCTCTAATACAGCAGTTAGTGGATGATGGTTTCCTACTCGTACAGGTCTTCCCGGTAACGTCACATCGATTGTTTCCTTGGCTAATTTTTGTTCAACAGCGATTTGCTCTAAATGCTCCTGTTTACTAGTAATAGCCGTTGCAATTGCTTCACGAACTTCATTTGCCAAAGCTCCCATGACAGGACGTTCTTCAGCTGAAAGCTTCCCCATGCCACGTAATACTTCGGTAATAGGTCCTTTCTTTCCTAAATATGCTACTCGAATGTCATTTAATTCTTTTAATTCCTGCGCCTGCTCAATCTTATCAAGCGCCTCTTGTTGAAGCTGTTTTAATTGCTCCTGCATCTGTAATTCCTCCTTTAATTGATTTCAAAATAGCAAAGCAAAGATCGCATCCATTTTTAATTGATAGTAAACATGCTACTTTTTTGCCAAAATAAAAAACTCGCCCCAATAAAGGGACGAGTTGATATCGCGTTACCACCCTTGTTAGTCGAAACTAAAAAAATATATTCGACTCACTTCATTTCCATAACGGTAAAAACCGGAGCACCTTTACGTTCGGGAAAAATGAATTTCTCCTTAACGGTCCAAGTGTCAACTCGAGAGGTGAATTCATTTACTTCTATCCAGAAATGCTTTCAGTCTATGACATTTCTCCCTGATTGGACGAACGGTAAATTACTATTCTCTGTCAACGTTTCATTCTTATGTAATTTCTATCTTATTATAATCAAAATGAATTGTTACCGCAAGTTACCCATGCAAATGATAAAGAAGAATTCCTGTTGCTATCGCTACGTTTAATGATTCTGCTTCACCGTAAATTGGAATGTATAAATTTTTCGTTGTTTTTTGTAACAATCCCTCGTCTACCCCACTACCTTCATTACCGATGAGCAGACAAAATTGTGCACTTGGAGAAATCTCCTTGTAGCTTACTCCATTTTGCAAGGATGTTCCATAGACCGGTGTTCCCTTTTCGTTCTGTTGGTCAATCCAGCTTAATAAATCACCCTTTATGATCGGCAAATGAAACAAAGAACCTTGACTTGAACGGATTACTTTTGAATTATAATGGTCAACCGTTCCTTCTCCTAAAACAACTCCATCTACACCTGCTGCATCGGCAGTTCGAATAATTGTCCCTAAGTTCCCCGGATCCTGCACACTATCAACAAGTAGAATTTTTGTCCAGCTTTCTGTTGATTTTGGAATTTGCATCTCACAAATTGCTGCAACTCCTTGTGGTGTCTCAGTATCACTTATTGCCTTCATTACATCTTTCGTAACAAGCTTCATGTTCACCTGATCAAGATTCCATGTTGCTGGAAGATTAACTTCCTCAGAGACAATAATATCTCTAATTTGTTCCTTCTTCTTCAAAGCTTCTTCCACTAAATGAAAGCCTTCTATTATAAACGTACCTGTTGCCTCACGTTCCTTTTTTGTATGTAGCTTTTTCCATTGCTTTACTTTTGGATTTTTTACTGATTCAATTCTTTCCACAGGTATAAAACTCCTTTAATCAACATTTCCAAATACTCTAATCAATCATACATAATTCTCGCCTGATAGACAAATGCTAATCCTAAAAGTATGGTGCCTAGATGTCAAAGATGGCAATAGTAGCACAATAGTATAAAACAGAAGGAGAGTCCGAAATGAATTTAAATTTAAGAAATGCGGTTATTTCAAATGTATCCGGAAATACTCAAGCACAATTAGAAGATACAATTGTTGATGCAATTCAAAGTGGTGAAGAAAAAATGCTTCCTGGGCTAGGTGTACTTTTTGAAGTGATTTGGCAAAATGCCGATAGCAACGAAAAGCAAGAAATGTTAGAAACATTAGAGCAAGGCCTTAAAAAGTAAATTTATTCATCAAAAAGGAGCTTAGGAAAAATCCCAGCTCCTTTTTATTATCAATCATAAGTAATTTTATCTACTGTTTCACGATCAAGTCGTTTTACTACCTCAGTAATTAATTTTACTGCATTTTCGTAATCATCACGATGAAGCATAGAGGCATGTGAATGGATATAGCGCGTTGCAATTGTAATTGACAAGGATGGTACTCCGTTTGCAGAAATATGGATCGAACCTGAATCGGTTCCACCACCTGGAATCGTTTCAAATTGATAAGGAATATTTAATTCTTCAGCAGTTGAGATGACCATATCTCTCAAGCCTTTATGGGATACCATAGATGCATCATAAAGGACTATCTGCGGACCTTCTCCCATTTTACTTGCAGCTTCCTTATCCGAAACTCCTGGTGTATCCCCAGCTATTCCAACATCAACACCAAACGCAATATCAGGCTGAATAAGGTTAGCTGACGTTTTTGCCCCACGCAAACCAACTTCCTCTTGGACTGTACCAACTCCATAAACGATGTTAGGATGATTCTCATTTTTTAAATTTTTCAATACATCTATCGCAATTGCACAGCCAATTCTGTTATCCCAAGCCTTAGCTAAAAGCATTTTCTCATTTTTCATCACCGTAAATTCAAAATATGGAACAACCTGGTCACCTGGCATAACCCCGAATTCTTTTGCTTCCTCACGGCTTGATGCTCCGATATCGATGAACATATCCTTGATGTCAACAGGCTTTTTACGAGCCTCTGGGGAAAGAATATGCGGTGGCTTAGAGCCAATAATTCCAGTTACATCACCTTTTTTAGTTAAAACAGTTACTCGTTGTGCGAGCATTACCTGTGACCACCAGCCACCTACTGTTTGAAAACGGAGAAAGCCTCTATCATCAATTTGTGTTACCATAAAGCCAACTTCATCTAAATGTCCAGCTATCATTATTTTCGGACCATTTTCATTTCCAACTTTTTTAGCAACTAAACTACCTAAATGATCAGTTACTATTTCATCAGAATAATCCTTTATGTATTTAGTCATTACGTCACGTACTTCTCGTTCATTTCCAGGAATTCCGCGTGCATCAGTCAAATCCTTTAGCATTGTTAATGTTTCATCTAGCTTTTTCATCAATTTACCTCCTTCAGTTAACAGCCTAACAATAAGTATACATGAAAAGTCTAATCATAAGAAATGTTCCACATATTCAACTGTTTAATACCCTTGTTTTTGTCTCTCATGATTTACTTCATTTTTTGAAAAATAGGCCATCTCAACTTGCTCGTTAGTGAAGCCTAGTAATTGACCTAAATAGATATATTGATTGAAGAGTTCTATGTAAGTTGACACCGATTGGTTATCTTTATATATATTAATGGCAGCAAACACATTTAAAAATTGTTCTGTTAAACTAATTTCACCTTGGATATCTCTTAACTCTAATTGTTCATGGGCAATGCCTAATTCTAATCCTAACGACAAAATAAAATGAACACCATCTACATATTCTTCAAGTATGACATCAATAGGAGCGGACGGTTTTAAACTCCAAAATTTAAAACATTTTGTTTCATTTGCTAACTCGCCAACCTCAACTAGTAATGCTAATATTTTCTTCTCTACTAAATTTTCATTTTGCAACCCATGCTGAGTTTCTATTTTACGATCCAATGCTTCTTGCAAGGAAAATAATCTTTCAATATTCAAAATGCTACCTCCAATATCTATTTAACGTTCTAAAAAAATTATATCAAATTGAAAAAAACTTGAAACCTTTTTCGAACCTTTTCGTATATATGAGAAAAAATCTCCCTCAGGAGGGCCTATTATGATTGTGTTGCTTATTAGATTACTATTTATTTCACTGATAATTTTTCTAATCTATAGTGGATTCAAATATTTAGTTAACCCTAAAAGAAAATTAGAATTAGCTCATGAACAAAAGCAATATTATTTTTTAGATGATAAAAATAATGTTCGGAAAAATTTTATGATTACGTATAAGGGTGCTATTTTTGAAGGTGAAAAATACTTAGGTACAACCACTAATTCATTTGAAGTTGTTTCTATCTTTATTTGGGCAAAATCAACTAGTGAACTACAAGGCTTGTCACTTGATGATTTTCAATATATCGAAGAGAACGTAAAGCAGCACTATCCACATGCAAAAATAGATTGGAAAAGTCCGATAAAGGAGCTATTAGTAAAAAAGCGTGAAAACAAGATGAAAGATGAATAAAAGATCAAAAAAAGCTGTCTCTCCGACAGCTTTTAATCATTTTATTTAGCTTCACTTTCATTTTCTAGAAATGATTCGAGGGAATCATCCAAAAGTTTTTCTCTCACTGGATCCTCATTTACATCTGTGTCAACTTCTATAGACTTATTTAAAATCCCATACGTATCATCATGTTTTTGGCGTTCCTTAGCTTTCGAGTTTTCCATTTTGTCATGTCACCTTCAATTTTTTTGTCATTAGTTTGCACAATAATAAGCCGGAACATCCAAATGGGAATGCACACATATTCTTCAACTAATAAGAAAGTTCCTATAAGGAGCCCTTTCACCGTTAGCCTTTTTCCTTAACAAAAAATTCTTCCCACTTAATAAACGCTTGCTTTTCTCTTAACAAATAAACAAGAACGAATAAGATAATCACGATGCCCCCCAAAATGATAGGTGATAAACTTTGCAATGACACACCTAAAAATGTTAAGCATATGCATGAAGGAATATGTGTTAAAAATGATATTTTTACATACCGTCGAAAAGATTTTGTTTTTTCTAAAATACATAAACATATTAGGGAAAAATTCATAAATGGAATTAACCGAAGAACAATGATTTGTCCGATTGAGAATGTCGTATACATTCCAATATATTTTTCCTTCATTTTTACAAGCTTCTGATAAAACGAAGGAAAGAGCTTTGGTAAAAAATAAAATAATATACTCGAGCCCGTCAAACCAACAATCGAATAAATCGTTCCAAATACCCCACCGAATAAAATACCGCCAACAACACAAACAACCGCTACAGGAATGAGTAAAAATTGCCTGATAAGATGAAACAAAATAAAAACAATTGGAGCAAAAAAACCAGTCGTTTCAATCGCATCTACTACAGACGACGTTGCAAGGTCAATCGTCCTCACCACTTTCTTGTTAGCAATCTTTGATGATGTAGTGTTCGATACAGTTTACGAGAGAAATTTATGATTATGCCATCGTTTTAAAAAGATAGATAATTAGAAGGAAATGAACGAGTAAAACAGTCGGGAATCCAAATTTAAACGAAGCATGTTTCGTTTTATGACGAAATATGTTCATTGCTAATGTCCCCCCTAAAGCACCTCCCAAAATTGCAATTGTCCATAATGTCGATTCTTTAATTCTCCATTCACCACGTTTAGCCCTTCGTTTATCAAGCCCCATTAAAATAAAGCAAATTAAATTAAGTAACAAATAAATACAAATGAAATAAACCATCGTTTTCTCCTTATCTTCAATTCAATAAAAGGATTAGTCTCCCTTGCATAATAGTTCATTTAGTCGTTAAAATGATTGTCTTTACATACTATCGTGCGATTAAAAATCCCCTCTAATAAATTTAGTTGATTTTTAAGTGTCACATGCTTTAAAACCTTCTACTTAAACAATTGGTTCAAAAATAGCCTATAAAAAAGAGCTGACATATATTGCAAGTCAGCTCTTTAATCGTAAAAATTATTTGTTTAATTGTGCTTTTGCAGCGTCTGCTAATTGAGCAAATGCTTTTTCATCAGCTACAGCTAAATCTGCAAGCATTTTACGGTTTACTTCAATACCAGCAAGCTTTAAGCCATGCATTAAACGGCTGTATGAAAGACCATTTACGCGAGCAGCTGCGTTGATACGAGTAATCCAAAGCTTACGGAAGTCGCGTTTTTTCTGACGACGGTCACGGTAAGCATATAAGTAAGATTTCATTACTTGTTGGTTTGCAACTTTATATAATGTATGTTTAGAACCGAAATAACCTTTAGCTAATTTTAATACTTTTTTACGACGTTTACGTGAAACGATACCGCCTTTTACTCTTGGCATGTAAATTCCCTCCTATATTACGGTGTTTACGATTATTTAATATTATCTAATAAATGACGAATGCGTTTGAAGTCACCTTTGCTTACTACTGCTGATTTACGTAGTTTACGTTTTACTTTTGTAGATTTGTTTGCAAATAAGTGACTAGTGTAAGCATGTGAACGTTTAAGTTTACCAGTTCCGGTCTTTTTGAAACGCTTTGCTGCTCCACGGTGAGTTTTCATTTTTGGCATAAGGTATTCCTCCTTAAGTATTATTGCTTTTCATTTTTCGGTGCTAAAACTAAGAACATGCTACGGCCATCCATTTTTGGATGTGATTCAATCGTACTAACGTCTGCACATTCAGCTGAGAACCGATCAAGCACCTTCTGACCAATTCCTTTATGTGTAATTGCACGTCCTTTGAAACGGATAGAAGCTTTTACTTTATCGCCTTTTTCTAAGAACTTACGTGCATTTCGAAGCTTAGTATTAAAGTCATGCTCATCAATTGTTGGACTCAAGCGAACCTCTTTAATATTGATGACCTTCTGATTTTTACGCGCCTCTTTTTCTTTCTTTTGCTGTTCAAAACGGAATTTTCCGTAATCCATGATGCGGCAGACAGGAGGCTTTGCATTCGGTGCAACTAAAACTAAATCAAGATTAGCTCTAGCAGCAATTTCTAACGCCTCTTGACGAGATTTAATTCCAAGCTGATCTCCATTGGCACCAATTAGACGAACCTCACGTGCGCGAATTCCGTCATTTACCATCATATCTTTGCTAATAATTAGCCACCTCCAAGGTTTAATAAACTGAATAGTAATGATTAAATCCAGATTTGTTGATTGGTTTTTTTATTTACGAAAAATAAAAAAGTGTGGATGCACAAAACACCCACACTACGATTGTATTCTTTAAGAGTTCATCGTAACCTGCCAACTACAATCGGATGTGTCAATCAGGTGAGAAGCGGGTGCTTCTTCTTTATTTAATGATAGACTATTCAATTACCTTGCAAATTATAACATCATAACAAAGATTTTGCAAGAATGATTTACTTCTTTAACAACAAAATTCATTCTATCAAATCCGACAATATGTTGCAAGAGTTTTTTTCCTATGGTTAATATTTATCTCTTAACCTCTTGCGTAATTGTATTAAGAAATTTCTCAAATGCAACTGTTTCGGATTTTTGTTCACCATATTTTCTTACATTAACTGCTTGCTCAGCAATTTCATTATCACCTACTACAAGCATATAAGGGATTTTTTGCATTTGTGCTTCACGAATTTTATAACCAATTTTTTCATCACGAGCATCTAATTCAACTCGTAAACCAGCCTCTTGTAGCTGTTCTTGTACTTGCTTAGCATATTCAAGATGAATGGAAGGTGATACTGGGATAACCTGAACTTGAACAGGTGCAAGCCATGTTGGAAATGCTCCTTTGTATTCTTCGATTAAGAATGCAACAAAGCGCTCCATTGTTGATACAACACCACGGTGAATAACAACTGGACGATGCTGTTTACCATCTTCACCAACATATGATAAATCAAAACGCTCTGGCAGAAGGAAATCTAATTGAACAGTTGATAATGTTTCATCCTTACCAAGTGCTGTTCTTACCTGTACGTCAAGTTTTGGGCCATAGAAGGCAGCTTCCCCTTCTGCTTCATAGTAATCATGACCTAATTCATCCATAGCTTCCTTAAGCATGCCTTGTGCCTTTTCCCACATATTATCATCATCAAAATACTTCTCTTTGTCCTCCGGATCACGATAGGACAATCTAAATGAATATTTGTCAATTCCAAAGTCTTTATAAACAGCCTCAATTAAGCGAACAACACGAATAAATTCATCTTTTATTTGATCAGGACGAACAAAAATATGTGCATCATTCAATGTCATTCCACGAACACGCTGTAAACCTGTTAATGCTCCTGACATTTCGTAGCGATGCATTAGTCCAAGTTCTGCAATACGAATTGGCAGTTCACGATAGCTATGAATATCATTTTTATAAACCATCATATGGTGTGGACAGTTCATTGGACGAAGGACTAAATCTTCATTATCCATTTCCATTTTAGGAAACATATCTTCTTGATAATGATCCCAGTGACCTGATGTTTTATACAACTCTACACTTCCCAATACAGGTGTATATACATGCTGATATCCTAAACGCTGCTCTTTATCCACAATGTATCGTTCTACAATACGACGAATTGTTGCACCTTTAGGTAGCCATAACGGTAACCCTTGACCAACCTTTTGCGAGGTAGTAAATAAACCTAATTCTTTACCTAATTTACGATGATCACGTTCCTTTGCTTCTTCAAGAATTCGTAGATGCTCATCTAAATCCGCCTTTTTGAAGAAAGCTGTACCATAGATTCGTTGAAGCATTTTATTATTGCTATCTCCACGCCAGTACGCACCCGCAACACTTAATAGCTTGAATTCCTTTATTTTTCCTGTTGATGGAAGATGGATCCCACGACATAAATCAAAAAACTCACCTTGTTCATAAATAGAAACCGTTTCACCTTCCGGAATTGCTTCTAAAAGTTCTAGCTTTAATGGGTCTTGAATCTCCTCATATCGACGTTTTGCCTCTTCACGACTAACCTCTACTCGAACGATTTCAAGGTTTTCATTTACAATCTTTTTCATTTCTTTTTCAATAGCTGGAAGGTCCTCAGGAGTTATTGCTCGCTCCATATCAATATCATAATAGAATCCATTTTCAATGACTGGACCAATACCAAGCTTTACTGATTCATCCTTGAAAAGACGTTTAATCGCCTGTGCCATTAAATGTGCTGTTGAGTGGCGCATAATTTCTAGCGCTTCATCACTATCTTGAGTCACAATTTCAATTTTTCCATCTTCATTAATTGGTGTCCGTAAATCAAGTAATTGACCATTTATTTTTCCTGCTAAAGATTTCTTCTTTAAACCAGGACTAATTGAAGCAGCAATCTCCTCTGTTGTTGTACCAAAGGGAAATTCCTTTATTGCCCCATCTGGAAATTGAATTTTGATAACATCTGACATTATTCTTTCGCTCCTTTAATTTGTATCGTGCTTTTCCTTAAAGACTAGCATCTCATGAAGTGCATCCTATATGAAGGAAACTAAGGTATCGGAACTTTTCATATTATGTTTTCATCAAAAGTTCCCGAAAATAAATAAACTCGTCCCCTAATAAAGGGACGAGTTATACTCAAGTCAATGGATCGTGGTTCCACCCTATTTCCCAAACTATAAGTATTTCAACATTAGCTTGGCTTTCATTCGATAACGGGGTGACCGTCAGTTATTACTAAGAAAACTGTTCACAACTGAAGTTCAAAGGTGGTAAGTTTGTTTATCGTGTTAGGAAGCTCCCAGCAATCCCTCCCTCTCTGAAAACCGTATAAACAAGCTATTGTCCTTATCATAACTGTTTAATCTTTAATTACCACAAATTATAATGTCTTTTTAACTAAAAATCAAGATTTCTATAGGAAGATCTTTTATACACTTTAGTCGTTATGATTTTTCTCTTGGTAAAACAGAATGAATGGCATCTCATGCTGAAATTAAAGCGGTTAAGATTAAGCTAAAGGTGCATGGGAGCTAAAAGCTTATGCCAAACGAATAAAATTATAGCAATTGTAGCGGAAAGTACAAAGAGTATTTACTCTAACCTAATTTTGAAACTCACTTAAGCTATGTATGCTCACACGTTCTTCAAAAACATTAAGTATCGTTTGGATCATACCATCGAAAGGATCATCAGAAAAAAGCTTTATTTTCTTCGGTGCAATTGACACAATTGGCCCTAATAAATTTGTATCAATATACATCGGATGTTGTCTGACAAATTTTTCATCAATATAGGCTTTTAATTCATCTTCAGTCATTTCATCAAAATGATTGAACACCTGAAAATGTGTATCATGTACGATTGCAATTTCATCGAGAACACATTCTCTATTTACGAGATAATCCCGCAAGCTTTGAATGAAGTTTTGATACTCCTGTTCAAGCTTATATTCCTCAATTGCCAGCTCCACAATTGACCGTAACCCAGTAGTGTATTCGTGTAAGCGGAACTTTTCAAAAGAGGTATAGCTAAAATATAAATCCGGTCGTAAAAATTGTTCTAACGCTTCTTTTAAAATCAACTCACGCTGAGGAAATTGTTTTACACCTGGAATATCCTCCCGTTCACCTTCCATAATAGATTGTGCAATATGTATGATTTGCTGCTGCTCTTCTTCCTCTAAAAAATAATATTGTTCCTTAATCATCGTTAACATTAATTGCTGTTCTTTATGATTTATTATAAATTGAACAAGACCAGGAATAATTAATCGTTCAATTGATTTCTCCCAAATTTTCGGGTTAATTTTAATGCATCGTTGGTTAACGATTTTTAATTCTGATTCATAATCATTACACAATGAACGAAAGATTGAATAAATCAATTTTGCCTCTTTCGGAGACCCTAATAAAATCTCAAGCATGATTGTCCCCCCTATTTGCCAACACCTAGTTCTATGTATATGGGGGACTGAATGAAATAGAAGTAGGAAATATAAATTTTTCAAAAAGAACATTTTATAAAAAGGGTATGTTCGGAACTCTCGCTTAGCAATAAAGTTACGAAATCAGCTAAAAAAAGCTATTTCTAATGAAAAGACATCCTTCAAAAAGAAGAATTCCTTACCACTGAAATAGCTTAATCTTTAATCTCTTCGGTTCCTTCCAATAAGCTCAATCGGAATTGCCATATGTTTAATTCGTTCCATAATTCTCGCTGCTTTTACAGGCTCCTCCTCACCACGCTGTGAATAAGAGAGATGATGCTGCAGCTCTTTTAAGTTAAAGTTTGAGGAGAAGAATGTTGGTAAATTTTCTAACATACGATATTGTAGAATTGCTCCAAGAATTTCATCCCGCATCCAACTTGACATTGACTCAGCACCGATATCATCTAACATTAAAACCGGGACCTTTTTAACTGCATCCAATTTTTCATCTAAGGAAGAATCTTGAAATGAACCTTTAAGCTCCCTCATAAATTCCGGGACATAAACGAGCATAGAGGAAACCTTTGATGAGGCAAGTTCATTCGCAATCGCACCTAATATATAGGTTTTCCCAACCCCAAAGGATCCATATAAATACAATCCTTTAGGACGCTTCCCATTATTGTATTGTTCAACAAAGTCTTGTGCAAGTCCAATTGCTTTAATTCGACTTGTTTCATCCATTTCAATTTCGATGTTATCAAATTGTGCCTCTAAAATGTCTTTAGGGATATACATACTTTTAATAAGTGATGCATGTTTTTTGCGCTCATCATGGATTACCTTTGTAGGACATTTTTCATATTGAATATTAATCATTCTGCCTTCGATGACTAATCGCGGATGATATCCTTCCAATAAGTTCTTACATTCTGCTAAAGAGGGGCAATCCTGGCAATTTTTACTCTGTTCAATAAATTCAAATAGCTTTACAAGACTTCGCTCAACCATTCCTTCCTCTATCTCTGCAGAATGCTTGGTTAAGAAGGCTTGTACATCAGGATGATTTAACACTTGCTTTTTTAAGTCATTATATCGAGTTTTAAAATCTTTTCGATTCGTTAAAGATTTAAATGAGTTACTCATATGTTCCATTTTGTTCACCACGCTTTCCAGCAATGACATTTAATAGGATTAATTGTTTTTATTATCCTTGTATTTTTTTATTCGATCAAATAATTTCTTTTTTTCTGCCTCAAATTGTTCGCGATCGAGCTCAGGTACATCAGCTTTTGTTTCATTTTCACCGTTATCAGTTTGCTCCTCTTCCTTAAGCCAGGATGGAAGCATTTCTTTTCGAATTGGCTTCTTTTTCGTTGCAGTAGTCTTTTTAGATGTTTTTTCCTCAGCCCACTGTTGATATTGGCGATGCTCATTTTTCGCAAGTTGCATAGCTTCCTTCACAGTCGTAATTTGCTTACGAGCCCAATGACTAGCAATTTTTTCAACATAAGCTTTCGTTAATTTCATATCTGTTTTTAGCATTACATAGTAAATTAAGACGTTTACTACCCCTGGCTCTAATTTTTGCTGGAAGAGGACATCTTCAATTATTTTTAAATCTCCGCTGCTTGGTGGTACGCCACCAGCAATATCTGTTAAAAACTGCCTTGGTGAGATTGTTTCTAATTGATAAGCGAGCTCTTCCTCTTGCGTCCGTTTTGTCGACTTTTCGTCTGTTACAGTACGTAATGACATAGGCTGTGTCTTATCTAATAGTCCAGGTAATTTGTCACCATGTCTAAACTGGTACCAATCTCGTGCTGACTTCCTCAATATTTCGATATCAATGCTATCATCTTGAGTAATGCTATTCATAACGACATTTTTCATATCAACTGCATTGATTCCATATAAGTAGGACAATTTTTTGATAACCTCTTTGACAGTTGGTGTAATGGCACGAGCTGGGATTATCGCATCAGCTAAACCAGAAAGGAATAACTCAAAATCAAATACTTGATCAGCTATTTCCAATGATGCGCGTTTTGTCGTTTGGATATATTCACGTTCTGCTGCTAATGATAAATCCTCTAACGTTTCATGATTTACTTTTGCAATCATATTTGCTGATTGTCCCGAATCAAATATTTCATTAAATGAACGGGTTATTTCCTTCATCTCTTCATCGATTTTCTTTTCTGAAAAGAAACGCTTTAGCTGATAAAATTTATTTTTACCTACTCGATTATATAAATAAATATTTAAAACACCGTCTTGAAAAAATTCATCAGGTGTTAATGGCGCCTGCAGTTCATAAATGTATTTTTTCGATTCGTCCGTTTCCTTGACAAATGTCTTCAATAAACCTAGCCCTTCAAGCTTTAAACGTTCATGATAAATATCGCGCAAATTGCTTTGCATAAGTGTCATCAAGCTATGATGAGTCGATTCCTCTCCCCATAACCGGTTTTGCTCTAGCTCCCCCCACAATGTCATATAGAGGCTAAAGCCCTTTGTACCAATTAACGGCTGGTACAATAAGGTTATTATTTTCCGATCTAATTCTTGAAGGACAGAACTACTTTTTACAATGTACCGATCAATTGCAAGTAACTCTTTCCAATGTTGCTGTTCCATCCCCTTCAACCTTCCTTAAGTTAATTCATTTTATATCATTGAAAAAAGAGCTTGAAGAATTCTTCAATAGCTCTCTATACTATCATATTATCCTATCTTACCTTTTTAATTAAATCTGACAGTTCTTCTATAAACACATTTATATCTTTAAATTGACGATAAACAGAAGCAAAACGAACATATGCGACCTCATCTAATCGAGCAAGCCTGTCCATGACCATTTCCCCAACTAATTCACTATTTACTTCAGAAACACCTTGATTTCTTAATTCCTTCTCAATTTCATGAACAATATCTTCTAATTTTTGAAGTGGTACAGGCCGTTTTTCGCAAGCTTTAATTAATCCTCTTAATATCTTCTCACGACTAAACTCTTCACGTGCTCCATCCTTTTTAACAACGATTAAAGGAATTTCTTCCACTTTTTCAAATGTAGTAAAACGATATAAACATTCTTCACACTCTCTCCGACGTCTTATAGCTCTACTATCGTCAACAGGTCTCGAGTCTAGTACCCTTGTACCATTATGCTGACATGAAGGACATCTCATCTTATCACCTCCATAAAAAATGTCAAATCAAACGTGATTTTTTTAATGATGTTGTCTGCGTTAACTTTGTTGCTTTTTATTAATAATCGCTTTGGTTTGATTTTTAGGGTGGTGGTGAGCCTCCTCGTTCTAAATAACTGCTCAGTCACCCGACTATCCCACGTTTCCCCAGGAGACTTTACACTTATGCTCAAATCAACCTTAACAATGTTTAAAAAACAGCAATATTTTAGAAAATAGACTTAGATTAATTACTTCGATTTGTCCCAATAAAATTTTCTTTTTTATCAAGTTTGTTATAAAGCCCTAAAATAACCTTTCTACTATAACCAAAATCGGTTGGCAAAAACGTATTTGTCGTAACAGTAAAGTCTACAGCTGTTTCTAGTGGGCGTACGGAAACAATTGTAACAACTAAAAAAGCCTTCCGAGGTGAAGTGATATTTACACTCATTTCACCGCGCTCCTCAGAAATAGATGTAATTGTCATTCCAGGTGTTTGTTCAATCAATTCCTTTACTGATTGTACCGCTTTTTTATATGTAAGTTTATAATAATGACTTTGTAAATTTGGGTTATAATGTTTTTCACGTGTTTCTTGATGGGTACTAAAAAAGTCCTTTAATTTATTCATGAAACTCATATGTATAGCTTCCCCTTCCCAATAAAATATATTTTATTGTATCTACAATTTTACCCTAACTCTATCATACTGAAAAATCATCATAATAAAAAGAGGTGCTGATTAAATAATCTGCACCTCGGAAATTTTCTTTTATGATTACAAAGCTTTTGCTTGTGCTTGTTTTATTTCTACAGGTCCCATTCCTCTTGGGATTTCAATGTTTTCACGTGTTTGTGCTCCTAACGATTCCGCAATATGATCTGCTGCAATATTAGGATCTAAATCACCGCAAGTATACACATCAATGCTTGCATACCCATGTTCAGGAAAACTATGGATTGTCAAATGAGATTCAGAAATTATAACAACACCGCTTACTCCTTGTGGAGCAAACTTATGGAATGCAACCTCTCTTATTTCAGCACCTGATTTTAACGCTGCATTTACAAACGTTTTTTCAATATAATCCATGTCATTTAACTTATCAAAATCGCAACCCCATAATTCTGAGATAACGTGTCTACCCATTGTTTCCATATTCATGGATCCCCCTTTTACTATTTTTACATGAATTCTTCGCTAATGGCATATAGTCAACTACCACGGGGGAAAGTTAGTCCTAAGAGGTCCTAACCCTTTAAGTAGCCTTACACCTTGGCTTTTGTAAGAAGTTCACGAAAAATAGTATACTTTGTTTGTATATGTTTTGCAACACTTTTAGAGAAAGTGCTCATAAAGTCTAAGGGGTAATAAATGGAGCATCTATTACATGAATTACGCGGAAATAACTATTAAATTTATCCTTATTTTCTAATCATTATTCGATAAATTCCAAATGATTGTATCCAATATGTTTCGTAATTGTCTTTCTGTTTCTTCCAAAGATCCATTATTATTAATTACATAGTCTGCAAGTTTCAACTTTTCCTTTAAAGGCATTTGTGATTCGATTCTCATTCTAGCTTCATGTTCTGTATAACCATTTCGTCCCATTAATCGTTCTAACTGAATATGCTCATCAACATATACAAGAATTGTTTTATCAACGATATGAGTGAGCTTACTTTCAAACAATAGTGGAATATCCAATACAACAGCTAATGCATTCTTTTGTTTCTCAGATTCAACTTGCTTCAGCATTTCCTCTCTAACTGCAGGGTGAACAATTGAATTAAGCTGTTGTCGCTTCTTCTCATCTGCAAAAATAATTGAGCCTAGCTTTTGACGATTTATTGATTTATCTTCATCGAGAATTCCATCAAATGTTTCAATAATTTTCTTATATGCAGGCTGCCCAATTTCAACAACCTCTCTAGCAATAATATCAGCATCTACTACACGAAGCCCTTGTTTTCGTATCATATTTGAAACAGTACTTTTCCCACTTGCAATTCCACCTGTTAGACCTATAACAATTGTCACACTATGCCCTCCATCAACTATAATTTCCATATTCCTATCATAATAAGAATAATCCCTGGCAAGCAAGTAAATTTATCTACCCAAGAAAACCTCGTTAATAAATAGCCAGATTTTATTCCAAATGAAACGAATAGAGAACTCATACATGCAACTAGAAGACTCATAATAATGGGAGAGTAACCTAATAAAGCTGCGCCAATTCCTGCGCCAAAAGCATCTAACGATAAGGCGAGACCAAGTAATAATGCTTCTACTCCTGTTATCGTTCCAGACTTATCAAAATCTGCAGACATTGGTTTTTTTAAGATATTAATCACAATGCCAAGTGTTTTTATTTCAAACATAATTAACGTTGTTTCCGATTCTTGTTCTTCAGAATTTTCCTTTTCTGGTCTAAAAAACTGATATAAAACCCAAGCACCGATTAATACTAAAATAACCCCACCAAGCCTTTCAGTTACAAATACCGGGAAAATCCTCGTTAGTAAGTCTCCAATTACCATTGCAATTAACATCGTTCCGGCTGAACAGCATGCAATAACGAAAATTGATTTCAACGGGATCTTCATTTTTCGCATTCCATAGGTAAAACCAACCGAAAAACTATCTAAGCTTACTGCGAACGCTAATAATAAAAGTGAAGATATTTGAAACATTTATGCCTAGCCCCTTCCTTCTAAAAGCTAACATAGTGTATGATAGCCGCCTAGATAGTGTTAATAAAAAAAGAAGGAGGTTGAAAGAAAAAAGGTCCAGCATGGTAAACTTTGAAAACACAAAAAAATAGCTGGCTATTAGCCAACTATTTTTACTACCATTATTTTTGACATTTTCGACAAAAATGAGTCCCTCTTCCACCAACAACTGTTTTCGTTAATGGTGTGCCACACGTTTTACAAGGCTCATCTGTTCTTCCGTAAACTAATAATTGGAGCTGAAACATTCCTATTTCACCTTGGGTATTAACATAAGAACGGATCGTACTCCCGCCTTTTTCTACCGCTTCATTTAGTGTTGCAATGATTTCCTTGTGGAGGGCTCTATATTCCTTTTCCGTTAATTGATTCGCAATCCGTTCAGGATGAAGCCCTGCGCGAAATAATGCTTCGTCAACATAAATATTTCCGAGACCGACTACTATAGTCTGATCTAACAAAGCTGATTTTATTTTTCTTGATGTTTTCTTCAACCTTTCTTTTAAATAGGATGAAGTAAATTGTTTTGAAAAAGGTTCAGGACCAAGCTGAGATAATGGCAACTCGGCTTCCTCCTCTCCCTTTTTAAACAAATGCATCGTTCCAAACTTCCTAACATCTTTATATCGTAATTCACTTCCATCAAGGAATTCAAAGATTACATGAGTATGCTTATCAATCTCCTCTTCAGGCTGAAACAACCCATAACGACCTTCCATTCGTAAATGTGAGACTAGAACATAGTCATCTAATATAAATTTTATAAACTTGCCTCTGCGACTCACATCATAAATGGTTTGCCCTTGTAATGCATCCTTAAATTGTTCAATCTCAAAAGGCTTTTTAATTATTTTAGGGTAAAGTACCCTAACCTGCTTTATTGTTTTATCTTTTACAAGCTGTAAAAGAGTACGACGTACCGTTTCAACCTCTGGTAATTCTGGCATAATGTCACTTCCTTTACGTCCTTAGTTAGAGCTTATAAATCATTTAGCATCATACCATGAATCGCCGTAAGAATAATCAACCTTTAACGGTACTTTAAGCTCTACTGCATTTTCCATAACTTCTGGAACAATTTTCTCTAGCAACGAAATTTCTTCTTTTGGCGCCTCAAAAATAAGTTCATCATGAACCTGTAATAATAATTTTGTTTGAGTATTTTCCTTCTTTAATCTCTCTGCCATGTCAATCATTGCCTTTTTGATAATATCTGCAGCACTACCTTGAATTGGTGTATTCATTGCTGTTCTTTCAGCAAAACTACGCAAATTAAAATTACGGCTAGTAATTTCAGGAATATATCGTCTTCGGTGTAGCAATGTTTTTACATAGCCCTTTTCACGAGCATCAACAACAATATCTTCCATGTATTGCTGTACCCCGACAAATGACTCTAAATATCGTTTAATAAATTCACCAGCTTCTTTTCGTGTAATTCCAAGACTTTGTGAAAGACCATAATCACTAATCCCATATACAATTCCAAAGTTTACAGCCTTTGCTTGCCTTCTCATGTTTGAAGTTACTTCATCCTCATTTACATGGAAAACATCCATCGCTGTTTTCGTATGAATATCTAAATCATGCTGAAATGCATCTATTAAATTTTGATCGTTTGCAATATGAGCTAACACACGTAATTCAATCTGTGAATAATCTGCCGCAAAAATCACCCAATCCTTTTTAGAAGGAACGAATGCCTGACGGATTTTTTTCCCTTCTTCAAGTCTAATTGGAATATTTTGGAGATTTGGGTCTGTTGAGCTTAGTCGGCCAGTTGTCGTTAATACTTGGTTAAAACGAGTATGAACACGATGTGTATCCTTGTGGACAACCTTTAATAGCCCTTCAATGTAAGTTGATTGCAGCTTACCTAGTTGGCGATAATGTAAAATTTCTCTTACAATTTCATGCTGGTCTTCAAGTTTTTCTAGGACGTCAGCAGATGTTGAATATCCTGTCTTCGTTTTTTTAATAACAGGTAAATTTAAATTTTCAAAGAGGATAACACCTAATTGTTTAGGTGAATTTATATTAAATTCTCCTCCAGCCAACTCGTGAATTTTTTCTTCCAATGCATTTAATTGTTCTGTTAAATCTTTCCCCATTTCCTTTAAGCGTTCGATATCAACCTTTACTCCAGTTGACTCCATTTCAGCAAGGATAACGGAAAGTGGCATTTCTAAATCATAGAAAAGTGAGGATTGATCGTTTTCCTCTAATTGATTGACAAGCTTTTCTTTTAAATCATAGATTGCTTGTCCCTTCCGTACGAGATGATCACTAAGCTTTTCCTTATCAGGAATTGCCCTCTTAGCACCTTTTCCATAGACTACTTCATCTGACTGTACAATGGTTAATCCATTTTTTCTTGCTACACTTGCAACATCATCAAAGTTTTCTGAAGGATTTAACAAATACGCAGCAATTAACACATCAAATGTCACACCTTTTAGCTCAATTCCTTTCCAATGGAGAGCTACAGCTGTTTTCTTTCCATCATAGACGATTTTTTGCTTTGAATCGTCTACTGCCCATTCTTTGAAAGCTTGAGATGTTAAAGCGATCTCTACAGGGATAAAATAATTTCCGTTCTCATTGTGAATAGCGATGCCATGAATATCTGCTTGATGATAGCTCTCTTCTAGTACCTCAACATAGAGTGCTACTTCATTAGTTAATGCTTTACTCAATAAATTTTCTTCCACGATGATTTCATATCCGATATCTTCAACACTTATTTCCTCTTCGGTAGCCTCATCACCAAGCTTTTCAAGTAATGTGTTAAATCCTAATTCCTTAAAAATTGCCGTAACCTTTTTAACATCAAAACCTTCAAACATAACATCATCAACCGTAATATCAATCGGTGCCTGACAATCGATTGTTGCAAGCTTTTTACTCATCAATGCTTGTTCACGATTTTCTTGCAATCTTTCTTTCAGCTTATTTCCACTAACTTTATCAATAGAATCCAATACATTTTCTAATGTCTCAAATTCCTTTAATAGCTTAATCGCTGTTTTTTCTCCAACTCCAGGTACTCCTGGGATATTATCTGATGTATCTCCCATAAGTCCCTTCATATCTATAATTTGTTCAGGTGACAGCCCATACTTTTCTTGAATAAAATCAGGCGTATAGGAATCAACATCTGTAATCCCTTTTCTAGTAATATCAACTGTAATATGTTTTGTAACTAGCTGGGTCAAATCTTTATCACCAGAGATGACCTTTACTTCAAATCCTTCCTTCTCAGCCTTTTTTGAAAGCGTACCGATGATATCATCCGCCTCATAATTTTCAAGCTCATATCTTGAAATTTGATATGCATCTAACAACTCTCGGATAAATGGAAACTGTTCAGATAACTCAGGTGGTGTTTTTTGGCGCCCGCCTTTATATTCCTGAAAGGTTTCATGACGAAACGTTGTTTTCCCTGCATCGAATGCAACTAGCATATGTGATGGCTTTTCCTCTTCAAGAATTTTCATTAAAATCATCGTAAAGCCATAGATAGCATTTGTATGTACACCTTTATCATTATTTAATAACGGCAAAGCAAAAAATGCGCGATATGCAATACTATTCCCGTCAATTAGTACTATTTTTTTTGTCAAATTTTCTTCCTCCCTGATTTCTATTTCATATACCAACAAGTCGTGGCATTTGCCAATTCACTTTAAACGAATATGCTACCATAACATTTATTGAAATTATCAACAAAAAAACCATTTCCCATTCTATTTTATCACGAGTCTAAATAGAATGGAAAACGGTTGGTTGTTATTGCTTATTTTCGAATTTTATTGAGCACCTTTAAGCAATTGTGCATAAGGTGAATCAAAAGGAATAATTATGACTGTTTCATCATTTATCGTTTGTTTATACGATTGCAAAGTGCGATACATTTCATAAAATTCTGGATCCTTTGAATAGGCTGAATTATACATTTTGGCTGCTTCACTTTCACCTTGACTTCGAATTTCCTCTGCATTTGCTTCTGCATTTGCAAGCATTTCCTTTACTTCGCTATCTGTTTCCGCAATAATTCTATTTTTTTCTGCATCACCCTTCGATAAATATCCTTGTGCAGTTGATTCCCGTTCAGAAATCATTCTAGTAAAAACCGATTGTTCATTTTCTTCAGGTAAGTCCGTTCGCTTCATTCGTACATCTGTTACAACTATACCATAATCATCTTTTTCTAATAACTCATTTACGATATCTGTAACCTGGTCATTTAAACTTCCCCTTGACGATTTTTCATCATTTATAATATCATCATAATTCAATTGTCCAAGCTCTGAACGAACCGTTGAAAAAACGAATTCCGCCATTTTTGTTTCTGCATTTACAAGGGTACGAGCATTCGCAATAAGTTTTTTCGGATCATCTATTTTCCAAACTGTATAGTTATCAATTATGAGTCGTTTTTTGTCCTTTGTATTAATTTCTGCTTCCTGAACATTATAGGTCATTTGATATTTAGGGAGAGTTGTTACAGACTGAATAAACGGTATTTTCATATTTAATCCAGGCTGCTCAATGATGCGAACTACTTCACCAAATTGTCTCACTACTTTAAATTCATTTTCCTTAACAATAAAAATATTTGTTAATACAATTACAAGCAATATAATCGTAATCAATAGGATAATTCCCGCACGGATATACCCTTTAATAAATGGAAGCTTCTTTTCACCCATGTTCACTATTTTTTCATCGGCCATTTGTTTCACTTCCTTTACTATCTGACGTATCTGATGGTTCAGTTGGTTCTGATGGTTCTGATGAACTCTCTTCTTCAGGTACTACTGTCTTGCTAGTAGTTGTTTCTTTTATCGGTAAGTATTTCATTGTATTACCGTCATCTTCCATAATATAAATTTCTGCATTAGGTAATACTTGGTCAATTGTTTCTAGCACAAGTCTTGTTTTCGTAATGTCTTTATTATTGACATACTCATTATAAATAGCATTAAATTGTGCGACATCGCCCCGGGCTTCTTCAATACGGGATGCTTTATCTCCATTTGCCGCATGAATAATCGCATCCTTTTCCCCTTTAGCCTCTTCAGTCCGTTGATTACGATATTTCATTGCTTCATTTTTCCTAGTGTTCATTGTTTCACGAGCATCTGTTACATTTGTAAACGCCTTACGCACCTCTTCATTAGGAAGGTCAACATCTTGCAATTTAACAGCTAATATTGTAATTCCGATATCATAATTTTTTATAAGCGTTGATAAAAGCTCTTGTACTTGTTTTTCAATTTCCACCTTACCAGATGTTAAAGCATCATCTATTGTTGAGCTACCAATAATACTTCTTAAAGAAGCTGATGTAGCATCCTCTAGTATTTCTTCCGGATTTTCAGCATTAAATAAATATTTACCCGGCTCAGTTATTTTCCATTGGACAACCATATCTGCTAAAACAATGTTTTCATCACCGGTAATCATTTTTGTCTCTTTTGGAAAATCCTTTACTTCTCCGTCCTTTGATTCTTTATATCCAAATTGTAAACTAAATGTTTCCTTTGATAGGATTTCTACAGATTGAATTGGCCATGGATATTTAAAATGTAAACCAGGCTCACTTACACCTTCCTCAACTTTACCAAGTGTAATCATTACCGCCTGTTCGGATTCATCAACTGTATACCAAGATGTAAATACAACAATCGACAGTAAAATAAGCAGAATTGCAAATCCAATGATGGTAAAAATTCTTTTTATACTTAACATCCTACCCCTACTTTCTCTACGTACTTTTACCTCACCTTTCATACGTATTTAATCGGAGAAAGTTTCAAATATTACTCAGTAATAGAAAAATTTAACTGCATAAAAAAAGGGACGAGAGCTTTACGCTCTCGTCCAAAAGATTGGCTCCTTGGATGAAGGGGTTTTCACTTTGTATCATATCAACTGTATATTAAGATAGGATAAACCTCATGTAAATTATTTGTAAAGTATGTCGAAATTTACACCAATTAGATTTCCGACTCAAACTTTTCATTTAACCTTACAGTAAAAGTAGTTCCTTCACCAAGTTGACTCTTCACTGTTATTAAGCCTTTATGAGCCTCGACTAAATGCTTAACAATTGCTAATCCCAAACCCGTTCCTCCAGAATTTCTACTTCGGGCACGATCAACTCGATAAAAACGCTCAAATATTCGCGGTATTTCTTCTGTTTTTATACCAATTCCTGTATCAGAAACTGTAACAATAACAGCTCCTTCATCTTTCTCTACTTGAACATGAACTGAGCCACCCTTTGGTGTATATGTTAATGCATTGTTAATTAAATTAATAAAAATTTGCTTTAATCGATATAAATCCCCTTCAACAAAAACAAAGCCCTCTGGAACGGTATAGGTCAATTCGATTTCTTTTTCTTTTGCCTTACCTTTAAGGATGACTTCGATATCCTCTAATATTTCTTTCACATCACAAGCTTGAATAGATAGCTTAAAGCCTTGCTGTTCAATTTTTGATAAATCTAATAAATCTTGGATTAATGTTTGTAATCGATCACTTTCTTTAAGAATAATCGATAAAAAATATTCAGCAGTCTCCCTATCATTGAGTGCACCGTCCAGCAAAGTTTCGCTAAACCCTTTGATTGATGTTATTGGAGTTTTGAGCTCATGAGAAACATTTGCAACAAAGTCCTTCCTCATTTGCTCTAATTTTTTCAATTCTGTTATATCATGGAATACAAGGACAATCCCCTTCCACTCATCATTCGTTCCAATTATCGGCGCTCCATATACCTCAAAATGCTTAAATTCTATATTTAACGGTAGCTGGAGTTGCTTTCTTACTTTTACTTCGGTCATAAAGATTTCTTCAACAAGCTCAATGATTTCATTGTGAGTAAACGCATCATAATATAACTGATAAAGAAATTTCGCAGATTCCACTTCAAATAACTCTTTATAGGCTCGATTAACTAAATTAATATATCCTCTTCCATCGATTAAAATTAAGCCGCTACCCATGTTTTCAATTAAAGTTTGGAGACGGTCCTGCTGCATTTCTTGAGCACGTGTCATATCTTGAAGATTTCTTGCTAAAATATTTATATATTGACTAAGCATTCCTGTTTCATCGAGATGATCCTCATAAGTACGTGCTTTATAATTTCCCTTCGCAAGCTCCATTGCAACCTTTGTGGCAGACTCAATAGGGCGAGTATATTGTCGTGTAATTTTTACGCCAATAAAAAGGATAATGATAAAAGCTAAACTTAAACTCACGACTAACAATATCCACATATGTTGAATCATCTTATTTAGTTCTTCAATTGATGTGTTAACAAGGACGATCCCTTTATACGTATTTCCCTCAATAATCGGTAACCCAAAATAGCCGATTTTATTCGCAGGATCTGTTGCATAATGCCCTTCTTCTTTGTTTTTCATAACCGGAAGGACGTTTTCAATCATTTGATGATGATCATGTGCGCCTTCTAGTTGCCCTGCATCATAAATTACCTCGTCATTCTCATTTAATATTGTAATGTGCGAAGTAAACGACTCACTCAAATCAAGGACAAAGCTTGTAGATTCTTCATTCGATAACCCTTTCTCAAACACAAGAGTTTTGGCTAGTTTCGCTTCCTTTTGTAACATGTCCTTAAAAGAATTAATATAATAGTTTTGAAAAATTTGTCCTAATAATAAACCTAAACCGACAAGAACCGATACAATTAATACAAATAGCCCAAAAAGTAATCGGGAACGAAATTTATTCATCCATTTTAGGCTCCTCTAACTTATAGCCCAATCCTCTTATTGTTTTAATGTAAAGCGGCTTTTTCGTGTTTCTTTCAATTTTTTCACGGAGGTGACTGATATGAACATCGACTATTCTTGTATCTCCGGCAAAGTCATAGTCCCAAACAGCACTAAGAAGTTGATCACGCGTCAAGACTCTTCCCTTATGTTTCGCTAAATAAACAAGAAGCTCAAATTCCTTTGGTGTTAAATCCAATCTCTCATTCACGTAATAAGCCTCATAATGCTCTGGTAAAACTTTTAAATCACCGATAATCATTTGTTCTGGTTCATCAGGTTCCTTTTGTTCTACTTCTTGATGAGTATGTGATGATCGTCTAAGAATAGCTTTAACTCTTGCTACAACTTCTCTTGGACTAAATGGCTTAGTCATATAATCATCAGCGCCTAGTTCTAGACCTAATACCTTATCAAATTCATCGTCTTTAGCAGTTAACATCAAAATTGGAACCATTATTTTTCTTTGTCGAAGTTCCTTACAAACCTCAAGTCCATCCATTTTTGGAAGCATAAGATCTAAAACAATTAAATCTGGCTCATCAGCGATACAGCTTTGTATCCCTGCCTCACCATCCATAGCAGTTTGGACAAGATAGCCCGCCTTCTCTAAATTATACTGTAGCAATGTTAAAATCGATTGCTCATCATCCACAACTAAAATCTTCTTACTCATAAAATCCTCCAACACTCATTATTCCCCTACAAACAACCAATCTGTTTTTACTTCTATTATATCTCGAAAACTTGTTTCATGTAGCGTTTTCCTCACGAAATCTCATTTCCATTTTCTCTCTATTTCCAAAGAATCTTCAGCAAAACATTGACTGCCGAAATAAAGTACGAATAATCGAAAAGACTTCTTATATAAAAATCACTTTTCTACTATTCATAAAACTCTATCTTCTTTTGTAAATTCATTATATCGTAACTCAAACTATAAGAAACTTCAAATTAATAGGATTTTCGGAGGATTTTTTAATTTTAAGCAGTAGTTAAGCACTTACTCCTTCCAAAACACAGATTGGGCTTAAAAACACATCTAAAAAAGGAACCTAATGAAAAAAAACTGCATATAAAAATTGCAGTTTCATCATTAAGCTGGACATATCCAATTTTTCTATGTATTCTACCATCATCTATCTTTAATCGTATTGTCAATTAAAATACGTACAACTAATTATCCAAAAGTTAAAAATTATCTAATGCATTCCCTTCCAATTGTTCGGTTGTACACGGTGGACTTACCGTAACACTTCCATCAATTAATATTTCTTCCTCAGAACTTAATGCTTGAACCGAAACAACAATTTTATTTTCTGATACTAATATTTCTGTTACCTCAAAATTAAATTGTATAACTGTATAATGATAAATAGGTCTATGAAATGTTAATTCATGTTTCAAAATATGACTTCCAGGCCCAGGTAAATATTTTGAGATTGCAGAAATTATTATACCTGTTAACATAATGCTTGGAACAAGAGGTTTTTTGTATGGAGTTTGAGAAGCATAGTCATGCTGTATGTAGAGCGGATTCGCATCATTCGTTAATCCTAAATAAAGGAGTAATTCTTTATCCTCTATTTTTTCCGTTAACGATAATTTTTCACCAATAGAAATATCTTTAATATTTCTTCCAAGTTTTCGCTTCTTCCCAAGAAGCATGGTTAGCACCACCTTTGTATCATTTACAATTCATTTATATATCACTTAAATTCAATTATTAAGCAGAAGAAGGCACCGTATATAATTAGATAGTAAAAAAAGAAAATTGAGCAAAACTCAACTTTCTTTTTATCTATTACATGATTATCGTCCAATCGTACTAAGATAATACCTTCATGACATTTTTAACTGAATCCGCTGATTTTTGTAAGGCAGCTTTTTCATCTTCAGTTAAATCTAACTCAATAATTTGTTCTAACCCATTTCCACCAAGTACGGTAGGAACACCTAAATAAATACCATCAAATCCATATTCACCCTCTAAATAGACAATTGATGGTAAAACACGACGTTGGTCTTTTACAATTGCTTCTACCATTTCTACTAGTGAAGCTGCAGGAGCATAATATGCACTTCCATTCCCTAATAGATTAACAATTTCACCGCCGCCTTTACGTGTTCTTTCAACGATAGCATCAAGGCGTTCTTTCGGAATTAATGTTTCCAGAGGAATACCACCTGCATATGAATAACGTACAAGCGGAACCATATCGTCTCCATGTCCACCTAATACAAATCCAGTAATATCTTTAACAGAAAGATTTAATTCTTGAGCAACAAACGTACGGAAGCGAGCAGTATCCAATACACCTGACTGTCCTATTACGCGATGCTTAGGGAAACCAGATTCCTTGTATACAGTATATGTCATTGCATCGACAGGGTTTGTCAAAACAATGATCGTACAATCAGGAGAATATTTAACTACTTCCCTTGTAACAGACTTCATAATCCCTGCATTTGTTGAGACAAGATCATCCCGGCTCATTCCAGGCTTTCTAGCAATTCCAGCTGTAATAACAACTATGTCAGATTTCTCTGTATCTTCATAATTGGATGTACCAATAATATTTGCATCAAATCCTTGTATTGGACTAGCCTCAAGCATATCTAATGCCTTGCCCTTTGTAGGATTTTCCATTAGAGGAATATCCACTAAAACAACATCAGCTAACTCCTTTTGAGCAAGGAGAAAAGCAGTTGTTGCACCAGTAAATCCACTTCCGATAACAGACACCTTTTTACGTGTAATTGCCATAAAAACCATCCTCTCGCTATCGTTTCCTTATTTGTTAGAAAAATGGGACGAATCTTTGGATAAGCAAATATACATTCTAAACCTTCGAACATATTCGCTTCGTCCAAAGTACGCCCCTTAGAAGTCATGACGAACTAACTCTCGATTAGTATTAACCTAAATTTTTAATTAGCTCATCAGCAAATTCTGAACATTTAACCTCTGTTGCACCTTCCATTAAACGTGCAAAGTCATAAGTAACAACTTTTGAAGCAATTGTCTTTTCAACTGAATTTGTAATTAATTGAGCTGCTTCAGTCCAACCAAGATGTTCAAGCATAAGAACACCAGAAAGAAGTACTGAAGATGGGTTTACTTTGTCTAAGCCCGCGTACTTAGGTGCTGTTCCATGAGTTGCTTCAAAAATAGCATGACCAGTTTCATAGTTGATGTTTGCTCCAGGTGCAATACCGATACCACCAACTTGTGCTGCTAATGCATCAGAAATATAGTCTCCATTTAAGTTCATTGTAGCTACTACATCGAATTCACGAGGACGAGTTAAAATCTGTTGTAGGAAAATGTCTGCAATTGAATCTTTAATAATAATTTTTCCTGCTGCTTCTGCATCAGCTTGAGCTTTATTAGCTGCTTCTTTACCTTCAGCTTCTGCAATGCGATCATATTCAGCCCACGTAAATACTTTATCGCCGAATTCTTTTTCAGCAAGTTCATAACCCCAGTTTTTAAAAGCACCTTCAGTAAATTTCATAATATTACCTTTGTGAACTAGTGTAACTGACTTGCGACCATGCTCAATTGCATAGTTAATTGCAGCTCTTACTAGACGGCTTGTACCTTCTTGTGAAACAGGCTTAATTCCGATTCCAGATGTTTCAGGGAAGCGAATTTTATTTACACCCATTTCATTTTTTAAGAAGTTGATTAATTTTTCTACTTCTTCTGTTCCTTTTGCATATTCAATACCTGCATAGATATCTTCTGTATTTTCACGGAAAATAACCATATCAGTATCTTCTGGACGTTTAACTGGTGAAGGAACACCTTGGAAATAACGAACAGGACGTAAGCAAGTAAATAAATCTAACTCCTGACGAAGTGCTACGTTTAATGAACGGATACCTCCGCCAATTGGTGTTGTTAATGGACCTTTAATCGCGATTAAATACTCACGAATAACTTCTAATGTTTCATCTGGTAACCATTCACCTGTTTGGTTAAATGCTTTTTCTCCTGCAAGAACCTCTTTCCAAACAATTTTCTTTTCACCATTGTATGCTTTTTCAACCGCTGCTTCTAATACACGTGATGCTGCAGCCCAAATATCAGGACCGATTCCATCTCCTTCAATGAATGGTATAACTGGATTGTTTGGTACATTTAAAACTCCATTAGTAACTTGAATTTTTTCGCCTTGTGTCAAAAAAATTACCTCCCAGGTTATGTAATATATTTTATTTATCCATTGGATAGATAATACCTTTTTAGTATAGTAGTTTTTTAGTTTTTTTGAAGTGTTTCACTACTATTTTTTACTTCACAGAGTAATCCCCCCATTTAGCAGGGAGGATTACCGTTTTTAAATAATATGAATTGAATCCTTATCCTCTTTGTTCTACAGGAATATAGATTTGTTTCTCTGGACCTACATACTCAGCACGTGGTCTGATTAATCGATTGTTTTCATATTGTTCTAAAATATGTGCAAGCCATCCAGAAACACGACTTACTGCAAAGATTGGTGTAAATAAATCATGATCAATACCTAAGCTATGATACATTGATGCAGAATAAAAATCTACATTTGGCGGCAATGGTTTTCTTGCCGTAACAAGCTCTTCAATTTTTGTAGACATTTCATACCATTTAGGCTGACCTGTTAATTTTGTCAATTTCTCTGACATTTTCTTCAGATGTTTTGCTCTAGGGTCTCCTTTACGATAGACACGATGTCCGAAGCCCATTATTTTTTCTTTATTGGCAAATTTTTCATTAATGTAGCTTTCAACATTTTCTACTTCACCAATTTCAGAGAGCATTTTCATAACTGCCTCGTTTGCCCCTCCATGTAATGGACCTTTAAGTGCACCGATAGCTGAGGTAACACCGGAATATACATCAGATAAAGTTGCAACACATACTCTTGCAGTAAAAGTTGACGCATTTAATTCATGATCAGCATGTAAGACAAGTGCTTTATTAAATGCCTCAACTGCTACTTCATTAGGCTCCTCACCTAGTAACGTATATAAGAAATTTGCAGCCATTGATAAATCTGTTCGTGGCTCAATTGGCTCTAATCCTTTTCGAATACGTGCAAATGATGTAACGATAATTGGAAGCTGTGCTTGAAGGCGAATCGCTTTTCTATAATTTGCTTCAGGACTCATATCATCAGCTTCTTCATCAAATAAGCCGAGTAATGATACAGCTGTTCGAAGTGCTGCCATAGGATGCACACGTTTGATAGGGTATGTTTTGAAGTGGTCAATGACTTGTTGTGGAATTTTCGCATTTTCCGCAAGTTGTCTCTTAATTTCACTTAATTGCTCTAAATTTGGAAGTTTTCGATGCCATAGTAAATATACCACTTCTTCAAAGCTTGCATGTTCTGCTAAATCATCAATGTTATAACCTACATAAGTTAAATTATCATCGATAATCGAACTTACAGATGAAGTAGTAGCAATGATTCCTTCTAGACCGCGTGTTACTGTCATAAAAATCCTCTCCTTTACCTCTAATTCCCCATATTAATCTAAAAAGTCCAAATATTGCAATAAAAAAATCTCCCCATCACATTTTATTATCATCGTTTATATGTAGAGAATCCTCTTTCTCTATGTATTTCTCGTTAATAAAATTAACTTATATCAAACGAAATCGAATGGGTTATTTAAACTTCTAGATGATTGAGCGCTTGCTCATGAAACTAACGACGAAAAGAAAATGCTTACATTTTTTCTTAAGAGAAACAAAAATAGGCAATTCAAAATTCTCTATAGAAATCTCATCAAAGATATGACTCTGTCGATGTGTACAACATACGTTTCTAGAGCCTATTTATGAATCTATCCTTATTATAAACAATTATCAGACTTTTGTGAATGAAAAACAATTGAAACGGCAAAAAAATTTGTTAGAAAAATGATTTTTTAACATTTTTTCTACTTTTTCATCCCTATCTTAAATAACTTTCTACAAAAATGTTATTGTAGTGTACATTAATTTTCACTATTATTTCCTAATAAATCCAATGAAATAAGACGAAAACAATCCGAATATTCCCCACCTAAATGATCGTAATTTCCCTTATTTAGGTGAGGTATCTATTTTTTTAGTTAGTTATTTTCCCTCTTATCTTACGAACTAAAGAGCTTTACTACTTGCATCGCTAAATAGGCAATACCTGCTCCAATTAATGGGCCTACAGCAACACCATTAAATAATGCAACAGCGATAATTGTTCCAAACACAAGAGCTGTTGTGATGTGTGGGTCTTCTGCTAATAAGGTTAAACCATTTTTCGCTATTAGTGCAACAGCAATACCAGCACCTAATGCAATCCATGCATATATAGATTTCACTGCCTCTAACAGCTGTTTAAATCCTATATCACCTGTTGCTATTGGAACGAGCACAGCAATGGTAATTATCGTGACCCCCCAATTGATACCTTTTGAACCAACCGTTGGCAATATTTTCGATTCTAACCCGATAATTTTTATAACCATCAAACACCCTACAGCAATGATTAATGATTGATTTTTCGCTATTAATCCAATGACTAATAATATGAATAAAAAAAGCATTGGCTGATTAAACATTTTATGATCCTCCAAACATATTCAACAATTTCACCTATATTCTATTTGGCACAATCTTTTTCTCATAAACAAGCCTTTATTATAATAAACATGTCTTAAAAGCTTTTCTTAGGAGGAAGTAAATTGAGCTTGCAATATGTATATAGTTTGTTAAGACTCCTATTAATTGTTGGACTAACTATCCTTAGTGTTCTCATTTTATATTATTTATCTACATTGACCTATCCATTTATTATTGCGATTTTGATCGCTCTATTTATTAATCCTCTTGTAAATTTTCTTGAAAGAAAGGCTAAACTTCATAGAGGACTTGCTGTTATAATTGCGATTATTTTATTACTCTGTTTAATAATCGGGCTTGTCATATTATTAGTAGCAGAAATCGTAACTGGGACAACTTATTTGGCAAGAGTCATACCTGGTCATTTAGATCTATTAGCTATCTATTTAGAATCTTTTTTTGTAGAAAAGATCATGCCAATATATAATCAATTAACATATTTATTTTCAACACTAGATACGAATCAACAGAATTCAATTATTACTAATATTCAAAATATCGGCGAGCAAATCACATCAAGCATTGGTTTATTTATAAAAAGCTTTTTAGAAAATATCCCAATATTAATCCGGTGGCTCCCAAATGCAGCAACTGTTATCATTTTTTCATTATTAGCTACTTTTTTTATTAGTAAGGATTGGTATAAGTTTAAAGGTCTTTTATCAAATATTCTCCCGCAAAAAGCAAGAAGTAGTGGAAAAACAGTTTTTGATGAACTAAAAAAAGCATTATTTGGCTTTATTCGCGCTCAATTAACATTGATTTCGATTACAACAACTATCGTACTAATTGGCCTTCTTATTCTTCGGGTTGATTATGCGATAACTATTGCTTTGTTAATCGGTTTAGTCGATATTCTTCCATACCTTGGAACAGGATTAGTATTTGTACCTTGGATTATCTATTTATCATTTAGCGGGAGTTTACCTTTGGCAATCGGTCTAGGTATTCTTTATCTTATCGTAATGATCCAAAGACAAGTGATGGAACCAAAAGTTCTTTCGTCAAGCATCGGATTAGATCCACTCGCTACACTCATTTCTCTTTTTATAGGCTATCAACTGATTGGATTTTTAGGGCTAATCGTAGGACCAGTAGCTGTAGTTATATTAAAAACATTACATACTGCGGGAGTATACGAGGATTTGTGGCAGTTTATTATTGGGAAAGAAAGAAATTAGAAAACATATATGACTGCTTAAAAAGGCCTGACTCATTTAAAACACAGTATTTTTGTTCAATAAGTCTGACCTTTTTATCAGCCTAAAATTTGTTTTATCGAATAATTGTCACATTGTTTTTTTCAATCCATCTTCTCATAAGCAAAAACAAAACCGGTTTTAATTTATTTCTCGTAAACGGAAGTAATAACAAAAATCCACAAATATCTGTAATGTAACCAGGAGTTAGCAATAATAGACCTCCGAAAAAAATACAAATACTATCCACGATTGCATCGCCAGGTATTTGACCATATCTTAATTGTTCCTGCATTTTTCTCATTGTTTCTAATCCTTGTCTCTTTGCAAGCCAAGCCCCAATTATCCCTGTTAGGAATAATAATAAAAGGGTTGGTAATACACCAATTGTTTTCCCTGATATAAGAAGTACACTAATTTCCAATATCGGAATTAAGATAAAGATTATCGTTAAAAACCTCATCATTTCACCCTCTCAAAATGGGATGTACATCTAACTCTATTTTATGTGAAGAGGGAGAAAAAGCGCAAGCGCTATAGAGCTTTCCAATAAAAAGAAAAGAGAAGAGGACGTATAATCCTCATCTCTTTTCAATCAATTCTTCAAATTAAAGAACACTTGCATGTCCTTGATAAACGACACCTCTTACAGCGTCAACTGTAATATCTTGTCCATCTTTTAAGATTGATGTAGCATTTTCAACAGCTACAATAACAGGTATTCCTAAGCTTAGGCCAACTACTGCGGCATGGCTTGTTAATCCACCTTCTTCAGTAATTAATGCTGTAGCTTGTTCAAGAGCTCCCATCATATCACGATCTGTACTTTGAGCAACAAGAATTGATCCCTTTGTCATTTTTGCTTCTGCATCCTTTGCTGTACTTGCAACTACAACTTTACCGAATGCTGATTTACGACCAATTCCTTGTCCTTTTGCTAATACATCACCGATAACATGTACTTTCATTAAATTCGTTGTTCCAGCTTCTCCAACCGGTACACCAGCTGTTATAACAACTAAATCACCATGTGTAACAAATCCACCGTTTATCGCTTCGAGAACAGAATTATCTAGCATTTCATCAGTTGATGTTGAGTGGTTACCACTTCTTGGATAAACTCCCCATACTAATGCTAATTTACGTGATACAGATTCAGATACTGTAACAGCAATAATTGGTGCTTTTGGACGATATTTTGAAATCATACGTGGTGTATGACCACTTTCAGTTGGAGTTACAATAGCAGAAACTCCTAATTTTAATGCAGTGTAAGCTGTTGACTGACCAATTGCATCAGTAATAGTTGTACCAACTTGATCACTGCGTTTTGAAAGGATCTCTTTATAGTCTAAAGCCTGTTCTGCTCTTGACGCGATATTATGCATTGTTTTTACTGCTTCAACAGGATATGATCCAGCAGCTGTTTCACCAGATAACATAATTGCATCAGTACCATCAAAGATCGCGTTAGCAACGTCACTTGCTTCTGCACGAGTAGGTCTTGGATTACGTTGCATGCTATCTAACATTTGTGTAGCCGTAATAACTGGTTTTCCAAGAGCATTACATTTTCTAATTAATTCCTTTTGAACTAGCGGAACTTCCTCAGCTGGAATTTCAACTCCTAGATCGCCACGAGCAACCATTAAACCATCAGAAACCTCTAAAATTTCGTCGATATTATCGACACCCTCTTGGTTTTCGATTTTTGGAATAATTTGAATATGACTAGCGTTATGCTCTTCCAATAATTCGCGGATTTCTAGTACGTCTGAAGCGCGTCGAACAAAGGAAGCAGCAATGAAATCAACACCTTGCTCAATACCAAATACGATATCCTTTGCATCCTTTTCCGTAATACCTGGAAGTTTAACGCTTACACCTGGAACGTTGACACCCTTTTTATTTTTTAAGGTTCCACTGTTTTTAATCTTTGTCTTAATTTCACCATTTGCTTGATCTAGACCAATTACTTCTAATTCAATTAGACCATCATCTAATAAAATAGTTGAGCCGATATGAACATCATCAATTAAACCTTCATATGTAACAGAGAACTTTTCTTTTGTACCTACAACTTCTGTCATCGAAATAATTATTTCATTACCAGCTACTAATTCGATCGCACCATTTTCCATTGTATGAGTACGGATTTCAGGTCCCTTCGTATCCAATAAAATCGCAACTGTTTTGTTTAGCTTTGCAGATGCTTCTCTTATATTTTTAATACGATTTCCATGCTCTTCAAAATCACCATGGGAAAAATTTAAGCGTGAAACATTCATCCCCGCTTCCATTAATTCCGTTAATTTTTCAATTGATTCACTTGCTGGACCGATCGTACATACAATCTTAGTTTTTCGCATTTATGTTCCTCCTACCATTTTACGAATAAGGGAATAAACATTTATAATGGATATGGATGTAATTCCCTTATTCCAACATTTACTATGGTTTTACCGATTTACTTTTTCAAAACTCAAATAAAAATACTAAAGGATATCTATTATCAAATCAACCTAATTGGAAGATATGAAAACGATACCACCTAGTAACAATTATATTGATAACTCTTTTGATAGTCGATACATATCCTTATCAATTGTATGAGGTTGATCAAGGATTTCAAGAATATCATGATGAACGAGTTGATTTTTCTGAATTCCTACACAACGTCCACCTTTACCTTCAAGTAATAATTCAACCGCATAAGCGCCTAAACGGCTTGCTAAAACACGATCAAACGCAGTTGGTGATCCACCACGCTGTACATGACCTAATACTGATACTCGTGTTTCAAATGTAGTTGCTTCTTCAATTTGTTTCGCAAAATCTACTGCACTACCTACACCTTCAGCTACGATGATAATACTATGCTTCTTACCGCGTTCATGTCCTCTTTTTAGACGACCAACGATATCATCCATATCATAATCTGCTTCTGGAATCAAGATTGTTTCCGCTCCACCAGCAAGACCTGACCATAACGCAATATCACCAGCATGTCTACCCATTACTTCAATAATATATGTACGTTCATGTGAAGTTGCAGTATCACGAATTTTATCAATTGCATCAATGACCGTATTAAGCGCAGTATCAAAGCCAATTGTGAAATCAGTTCCCGGAATATCATTATCGATTGTACCTGGAACCCCTACACATGGAAAACCATGTTCTGTCAGCTTTTTCGCACCCATGTAAGAACCGTCTCCACCAATGACAACTAGTCCTTCAATTCCGTGCTTTTTAAGTTGCTCAATTCCTTTTTTCTGACCCTCAACGGTTTTAAATTCTGGACATCTTGCAGAATATAATTTCGTACCGCCTCGATGAATAATATCTCCTACTGAACCTAATTCTAATTTTTCAATACGTCCTTCGATGAGACCAGAATACCCGTGAAAGATACCGTATACTTCAACATTATGAAAAATTGCTTTACGAACTACTGCACGAACAGCAGCATTCATACCTGGAGAATCTCCACCACTAGTAAGGACACCAATTTTTTTCACTTTTCTTCACCCCACTATATTCTAGTAGCTTTATTTTTTATAAAGCAAGACTTTCAATCAGTGGAGGGTTACGTTATCCCCCATTGATTGTAGTAAGACTTATCTAGTTTTTCCTAACAGTTACTAACAACCTATTTTTAAGACTGAAGAATGACTGACAGGCAAACGGATAAATCAAAAATACCATGAATGGTAGATCAATACAACAAAAGTAAAAAAGTCAACTTTTGTCGAATAAACTTTTATGAGCCTTATTCATTATACAATAAATTTTTTCTTTATGTTTAAATAAATATGTAATTTTGCAAAATAATTGTCTTTTCTTACTTCAAACAAACGTTCAACAAGCGCTTAATAAATGACCATCTACAAATTGCGCTACTAAGCTCTACTTACTCATTATTCCCATTTTCATCAAAAAGAAACGTGGACCAATGGTCACACGTTCTATTTAACTCCAAGTAACTCATTTGAATAAGATACTTGACCTATTTTTTTGAACTTCTCATAACGATGATTAATTAATTCCTCACCATTCATTTTGCTTAAAGATTTTAAAGAACTTGCAAGTACTTCTTCAATATACCCAGCTTGTTCAACGACATTTTTATGGGCTCCACCCTTTACCTCAGGGATAATTTCATCAACTACTCCTAATTCTTTCAAATCAGGTGCTGTTATTTTCATTGTTTCAGCTGCTTTCTTTGCTAATCCAGCATCCTTCCATAATAAAGCAGCTGCCCCCTCTGGGGAAATAACAGAGTAGGTAGAGTTTTCAAGCATATGAATATAATTGCCTACACCTAAAGCTAATGCTCCTCCACTACCACCTTCACCGATGACTATGCAGATAACAGGTACAGATAATCCCGCCATTTCAAATAGGTTTTTTGCAATAGCCTCACTTTGCCCACGCTCTTCTGCTGCTTTCCCTGGATAAGCTCCCTTTGTGTCAATGAAGCAAATGATTGGACGTTTAAATTTATCTGCTTGCTTCATTAAGCGTAAAGCCTTACGATATCCTTCAGGATGTGGCATACCAAAATTTCTTCTGATATTCTCTTTCGTGTCCTTTCCACGTTGGTGGCCAATCACTGTAACAGGAAGATCTCTAAATTTAGCAATCCCACTAACAATTGCATCATCATCGCCATAATAGCGATCACCGTGGCATTCGAAAAAATTCGTAAAAATATGATTAATATAATCCAATGATGTCGGTCGATTTGGATGACGTGCAATTTGCACCCGATCCCACGGTTTTATATTAGAATAAATCTCGCTTGTTAGTTTTTCTAATCTAGCTTCAAGTTTTTCAATCTCTGATGACAAATCAACATCAGAACCTTTTGTAATTTCCTTTAATTCGTCTATTTTCTGTCTAAGCTCGACAACTGGCTTTTCAAATTCTAATTCACCTACCAAGTGATTTCACCTCCTGTTTGATGAATGTCAAGGATGTTAGCTAATGTTTCTTTTAATTCTTGTCGATGTATAACCGCATCCAATTGTCCGTGTTTTAACAAAAATTCTGAAGTCTGAAAGTCCTCAGGAAGATCTTCACGGATCGTTTGCTCGATAATTCTTCTACCGGCAAATCCAATTAACGCCCCAGGCTCAGCAAAGTTATAATCTCCTAATGATGCAAAGCTAGCCGAAACACCGCCAGTAGTTGGATGTGTCATAACTGATATAATTAAGCCACCATTATCGCTAAATATTTTTAATGCTGAGCTAGTTTTCGCCATTTGCATTAAGCTCAACACACCTTCTTGCATTCTTGCTCCACCAGAAGCTGTAAAAATAATAAAAGGTAGCCCTTGTTCATTTGCTTTCTCTATTGTACGAGTGATTTTCTCACCGACTACAGAGCCCATACTACCCATTCGAAAGCTGGCATCCATTATTGCAACTGTCGTTTTGAAGCCATTGATAAGACCTTCACCAGTAACAACCGCTTCATTTTGCTTCGTTTTGCTACGGTCCTTCTCTAACTTTTCCTCATATCCTGGAAAATTTAATGGGTTTTTAGAAACCATTTCCTTGTCGTATTCAACGAAACTATTCTCATCAAATAAGCTTGCAATCCGTTCTTTAGCATTCATTTGATAATGATAGCCACAATTTATACAAACTTTTAAATTTTTATTTACCTCTTTTGAGTAAATGATTTTTTTACAGCTTGGACACTTCATTACAATTCCTTCTGGAACATCTTGTTTAGCTTGCTCAGAAGGAATTTGCGCATACTTCCGTTTCTTCGGCTTTGTTGGTTTTGTAAATAAATCTTTTAACAAAATGGTACCTCTCCTTTTCTGAAGCTGTTTCTCTCCAATTCTTATTTAACTATTAGTATTTATGAAACACCATACTCTTCCAAATGTATAAATCGATTAGAAGAAGCTTCTTTCACTCTTAATAAAGGCTATTTCGCATACTTTGTTGCTTGAAAACTATTTAGCTTTTGTTTTAGATTCATTTAACAGAGTGCTCTTATGCAAATATCTTTAATACTTTACTCCCGCTAAAATTCTTGCATCTCCGCTATCTTCAACATCTGTTTAAATATGTTACTTGTAAAACAACAATCTTTACGGAAAGAACCAATAATAAAGAGCATTAAAAAAATTGATGAAAGGTCATCTTATTCTTTTGTCGTTATCCCTACTTTAACGAATTACTAACAGTCATGTTGTTGGAATTTGTCATTTGGTATTCGACAATTATTTTAGGGATAATTTTTGATATGAAGTTAATACCTCAGTTTGTTTTCTTTCTAGCAAAGAGGCAACCAGTTCTTTCATTTTATCTACTGCATCAACTTCCACATTAACATGTTTATGAACTAGAGATACATATTCATTTAAAACGATCCAAATGCGATAAAGCAAATGATTATTTGCTAATTGGACAAGCTCTTTCATAAATTCATATCTAGTTAACCCCTCATGTACTAAACGCTTTTCAAGAGCTCTTAATTCACTTTCATGATTAGAACGTAATAATAACTGAATTGCGTTATACTCTAGCATATTATTCATCTCAATTACATCATCAATAGCCTTAGAGTCTTCTAAAATAAACGTTCCAAGTAAATCAATTAAATTATGATCCCGAAAATCCTTAAGAAACGTACCTTCTCCTCTTCTTGTTTCAATCATTCCTAGCAGTTCAAGAGCTCGCAAAGCTTCTCTAACGGATGATCTACCAACATTTAGCTTTTCGGCAAGCTCTCTTTCAGAAGGGATTTTGTCTCCATAAGAAAGTTGGTTTTCAGTTATATAGATACGAATGTAATGAAGAATATCTATATAAACTTTTGATTTTTCATTGGTCAAAGACAAATCACTCACTTTATTTAATTATAGCCATCTGTCTTGTCTTCTCTGCAACTTGCTCAGGATCTACTTTGATTCGAGCAACACCTGTTTCCATTGCAGCTTTTGCTACTGCAGAGGCTACTGCTGGGGCTACTCTTGGATCAAATGGTGCAGGAATGACATATTCAGGTTTTAGTTCGTCTTCCTTAATTAAAGATGCAATTGCCTCAACTGCCGCAACCTTCATTTTTTCGTTAATATGAGTCGCTCTTACATCTAACGCACCTCTAAAAATCCCCGGAAATGCTAGAACATTGTTCACTTGGTTAGGATAATCAGAACGACCTGTTCCAATAACCAAAGCCCCTGCATCTTTTGCATCCTCTGGCATAATCTCTGGTACTGGATTAGCCATAGCAAAGATAATTGGCTTTTCATTCATTGAAAGCACCATGTCTTTTGTCAAAGCCCCCTCAACAGAAACCCCAATAAAAACATCTGCTCCTTTAATTACATCAGCGAGGGATCCTTCCTTTTGGTCGCGATTTGTATACTTAGCTACAGCTGCTTTTACTTCATTCATCCCAGTCAATCGATTTTCAAATATTGCTCCTTTTGTGTCACACATAATGATGTCTCTTACCCCATATGTATATAAAAGTTTGATAATTGCAATTCCAGCAGCACCTGCACCATTTGCTACGACACGAATATTTGACATACTTTTCCCAACAAGCTTTAGCGCATTTACAAGACCAGCAACCGTTACAATTGCAGTACCATGTTGATCATCATGAAAGATCGGTATATTTGTTTCCTTCTTTAATCGCTCTTCAATGACGAAGCAGTTTGGTGCAGCAATATCCTCTAGATTAATTCCGCCAAATGTTGGTTCAAGTAATTTGACTGTATTGATGATTTGTTCAACATCTGTAGTATTAAGACAAATCGGAAAAGCATCAACACCTGCAAAGCTTTTAAAAAGCACCGCTTTCCCTTCCATTACAGGTAATGCTGCTTCAGGGCCGATATTTCCTAAACCTAACACTGCTGTCCCATCTGAAACAACTGCAACCATATTTCCTTTCATTGTATAATCATATACTTTATTTTTATCATCATAAATATCTTTACAAGGCTCAGCAACACCTGGTGAATAGGCTAAACTTAAATCATGCGCATTCCGAACTGGTATTTTTGCTTTCGATTCTAATTTCCCTTGATTAACACGATGAATATGTAATGCTTCTTCACGCAATGACATCATAAACATCCCCTTTTTAACCTTGTAAAGTAATGATTATTAGAGTGGTCAGACCACTCATAATCATTACTAAATGATAACATAATTCATTCTTTTGTAAAGTATGCTATACTAGTTTGTCCATGTTAACATCCAAACTTACATTCTACGTTTTTTGATGATTTTCTTTCCTTCTTAATACAACATTTCCTATACCAAGTAATGCTCTTAGACAATCAATTGATTCTTCCGTTGGAGATACGAAAAATTCCTCTGGAAGCTGAACCGTCCTTTTATCTGCCTCATAAAATAAATATACAGGTGTTTTTCCGTGGAATTTTTTCAAATGTTTTTTCACCTCATTGAGTTTTTGAGGTAAAAAGGATTTTTCGATTCTAATAAATAGCTTTTCATTTCCTTCATTTCCTTCATTTTCAACTAAGTTCTGAGCAATGCGAATATCTTGAATAATCATTTGCCATTTTTCTTGACGTTTTTCGATTTTTCCAGTAAACAGGAAAATTTGCCCTGTTGATAATACTTCACTAAACTTTGCGTATACACTTGGAAACAAAACTGCATCAAGTTCTCCAGTCTCATCTCCAATAACGATAAACGACATTACTTCCCCTTTTTTTGTACGTATTGACCGTTTACTAATTAGCATTGCTCCTAGAGAAATTTTTCTGTCAAAAGTTTGATTTACTTCAGATATATATATAGCTCCTTCTTGCTCGAGGCGATCCCGGTATAATTCTGCAGGATGTTTTGAAAAATAGAAGCCAAGAGCTTCTTTTTCAAATTTGAGCTTCTCATCGATCTTGAAGTTTTCAACCTCGATATATTTAGGCTTTATCGAAAATTCTTCATTAAGGAATAAATCAAATTGGTTGTCTGTCGTTGGCGATAGTAGCTCAGCATGTTCGATAGCAACATCAAGGCTCGCTAGTAAAATAGCTCGATCAACACCAAAATCATCCATTGCACCTGAAAAAATGAGTTGCTCCATAATTCTTCGATTAATAATTTTCTGTGAGACCCTTATGCAAAAGTCAAATAAATCTGTGTATTTCCTTTTTTTCCTTTCATGGAAAATTTCTTTTATCGCTACAATCCCAACATTTTTTATACAAGCTAAGCTAATACGAATACATCCATTTTCAACAAGAAATGGATATGCACTATGATTAATAGAAGGTGGTAAAATCGTTATATTCATTTGCTTTGCCTCGCGGATATAAGAAGCAACTTTTTCATCATTTCCAGTTGCACTTGTTAAGAGTGCTGTCATAAAGTAAAGTGGATAGTTTGCTTTTAAGTAGGCTAGTTGATAGGCAATAACACTATAGGCTACTGCATGACTGCGATTAAACCCATAGTTTGCAAATTTAACAATTAAATCATATATATTATTTGCTACCTCATTATCATATCCATTTGCTAAACAACCATTAACAAAATGCTCACGTTCCTTATCAAGCACTTCTTTTTTCTTTTTCCCAACAGCTCTCCTTAACAAATCCGCTTCACCTAATGTAAAACCTGCAATTTTTGATGCAATTTCCATAATTTGCTCTTGATAGACAATAACACCGTAGGTAGATTTCAAAATTGGCTCAACATCGGGGTGTAAATATTGAATAGGATTCTGTTTATGCTTCCGTTCAATATACAAAGGAATATTTTCCATAGGACCCGGACGGTATAATGCATTAACTGCAACAATATCTTCAAGATTTGTTGGCTTCAAGCGTTTTAATACACTTCTCATCCCCTCTGATTCCAATTGGAATATCCCTGTCGTATCTCCTCTTGAAAGCAATGAAAATGTTTTCTCATCATGATAAGATATGCTCATTAAATCAACTGTATGTCCTTCTCCACGCTTAATTAGGCTTATGATATTTTCGATTAGTGTTAAATTCCTTAATCCAAGGAAATCCATTTTTAGTAAACCTAAATCCTCTAAATAATCCATAGAAAATTGCGTGAGGTAGACATCTTGCTGCCCTTTTTGAATAGGTACAATATTTGTTAACGGCTGACTGCTTAGTACAACACCTGCCGCATGTGTTGACGTATGTCTAGGAAGTCCTTCAATTTTTAAAGCGATCTCGATCATTTTTTTATACATTTTACTTTCTTGAATTAGTTTTTGTATGCTCTTCGATTCTGTAATCGCATCAGATAGCTTAACACCAGGACGCGATGAAATTTGTCTTGTAAGAACATCGACTTCCTTTGTAGAAGCTCCCATGACTTTACCAACATCGCGAATAGCTGCCTTTGCTGCAAAGGTACCAAATGTAATGATTTGTGCAACATGTAATTCACCATATTTCCTAGCAACGTACCCAATAACCTCATCCCGTCTCGTATCTGGAAAGTCGATATCAATATCAGGCATTGTAATACGTTCTGGGTTTAAAAAACGTTCAAAAAGAAGGCGGTGTTTAATTGGATCAACATTCGTTATTTTCAATACATACGATACGAGTGATCCCGCTGCAGATCCTCGACCAGGGCCTGTTAAAATTCCATTTTCATGAGCATACTTCATAAAATCCCAAACAATTAGAAAATAATCACTAAAGTTCATATTTTTAATGATTTTTAATTCATAGGCTAATCTTTCCTTATAAATTTGATCTGGAGTAGCAAATCTTTCATATAATCCTTGAATGCACAATTGCTCTAAATATTCATCTGCACTTTCCTTGTTAGGAGTAGGGTATTTAGGTAATTGTGTAGCCCCAAGATTTAAATCAACTTGACAGCGCTTTGCAATCATTAAAGTATTCTCAAGTGCATCTGGGTATTGTTCAAAAATCCGGGTCATTTCCTGCTGTGATGTTAATTTCTCATGTTTATGGTCATCTAAATCTATTTGATCCTCGGAAAGTACTTCCCCGTTTTTTATAGCAGCTAAACATCGGTAGGCAAGAACATCATCTTTTTCTATATAGGATACATCTGTTACTGCTACAGTTTGCACGTCCATTTTATGACATAAATCTGTTAACTTTGGAAGGAGGGAATTAGCCTGCTTTACCCATTTGCTATGTATCCCTACGTAAAAGCTATTCTTACCAAAAAGAGATTGATATTTTTTTATTTGCTGCATCGCTTGATCAATTTGATCATCCAAAACATATTGCTCCATTAACCCTTCATGACCAGATGTAAGAGCAATTAACCCTTTACTATAACTTTTAAGCCATCTTTCAGGTAAACCTTCTGGTGATTTTGTTTGAATGGCACTACTTATTTTTACTAGGTTCTGATATCCATCATTGTTTTCAGCTAATAATACAAGTGAGGTAGAAGATGATTTAGTAGAATTTTCTTCGATTATATTTAATTTCATTCCAATGATTGGTTTAATTCCATTTCGTTTGCAAAGTTTATAAAACTCAACTGTCCCATACATGACTTGCTCATCTGTTAATGCCAATGCTTTATAATTAAGGTCCTTCGCTTTGCTTACAAGCTTGTCTAGCTTCACTGCACTTGATAAAAGACTATAAGCACTTTTTATTTGAAGGTGTATGAAAGACAAACAAATCCCTCCTTTCTAGCGGTTCTTTTTCTTTAGCTTAAACAACATTCCTCTTTTATTATATTCCTACCGTTTTCTAAATGACAAATATGAGGAATAAGCCAAGTATGAGCTTACGCTTTTTTACCCAAACATTTCAACTATGAATTTATTTTTCCTGGAGCGTTATTTTGGAAAACAAAACATACTTAAAAAAGGTCGTCCATATATATGATTATAGGGGGTTGATTGATATGGAGAATGAGGCATTTATCCCAGCTTTTATTCATAGTTATTTTATCGCATTAGGTGTTATTTTGGGAGGGACATTGATCGGAGCAATCGGTGCTTTTCTCGCAGGTGAGCCACCATTAACAAAAATGTTTGAATTTGCTAATCGTTTAAAAATATGGGCACTTGTTGCAGCAATTGGCGGAACATTCGATGCCTTCTACAGCTTTGAACGTGGGATTTTCCAGGGAGAGACAAGAGATATTATCAAACAGGTTTTGCTTATTATATCTGGTATGGGTGGAGCACAAACTGGCTGGTTAGTCATTCTTTGGCTTACCCAGGAGCATATCTCATGAGGATTCCTCCGTACTATCAACAGCCTTCCTGGCAACGTTTCTTTTCTGGAGTCGCGATTGGAGCAATTATTAGCTGGATTGTTTTTTTATTTATTTATGGTGTCCTCCAAGAAAAACATAGGACAATCATTGATAAGCAAAAAGTTACGATACAAGATTTAGAAAAGGATAAGGAGCTATACCAAGAAGAGTACTCCAAAATAAACAAAGAGGCACAAAAGAAAATTACTGTTCAAGCAATTAATGTCCATTTAGTGAATGGTGAAAAATATTTGTTTAAAGACTTCCGGATTAAAAAAATTGAGGATGATGTAAAGGATAATTTATCAGATTTAATTGCAAAAGATATGGAAAGCGTTTATGCGAATTATAAACTAATTGAAAATATTGTTGAAAATAAACCTCATAAAGTTGACGGTAAAGATTATAAATTAAAAATGACTAAATTCATGTTATATACAACAATTTATATTGAAGTTGAAATTTCTTTAATCTAATATTAAATATTAAACTATACTGCTGGAATATTATATTTTATTGACAGTTACATAGCTGTCGATAAAACGTAATTTGAAGATTATATTACAGCAGTTTTTTTGTTGTCTTTTCTATTCGTATTTAACGATAATTTATTGTATTTATCACAAAAAAGGTAGGATTTTACCATTTTTCTCATTATGTTAAAAAAATGATTACATTTTTTCTCCATTTTCGATATTATAGAAATAGACACACTTTTCATAACAACCTCAAACTCCACTTATCATCTTAACTATTTATACGGATTTTCAAATGAATAACGTACTAATGGTTTTTTCGTCAAAAATAAGCTCCGTTTTCACCTAATTTTCTCAAGCATTACACTAATATAAAACTTTGTATTCTATTGTCAATTATCCATTAATCGAAATTTTCTATGGAGAACTTAAGTAAGCATGCACACCCTTTGCCATTGGACTACTAAATTGGAATGGAGGGATTAAATTGGATCTTATATTTGCCAAAAAGCTTGCAAAGGAGAAAATTGAGATTATTAAAAAGGGGTTTACTGCATATGTTGAATCGCCAGAGATAGCGAGATTAATAAAAAAGGAGATTCAAATATTAAACCTAGATGTGTACGAGGATGCTACCGAAATCGGCTATTGGTTTATTCCAAACGCCGAAAAGTAAGCGCTTAATCACCTTCGAGCTACGCGTAATGTATATTTGAATAGAAAAAGGTTCGGAAAGTTATTCCGACCCTTCTCTACATATTAATTTTGCTGGCAAAGCTCTTCTAAGTCTTTTACAACTTGTTTTGCTTCTTCCAAACTATATACTGAAGCACCTGAAGCAAGAGGGTGACCGCCACCATTATATTTTTTTGCTAATTGATTGATTACAATATTTTTCGAGCGCAATCGAACACGGATTTGCTTTTCCTCTTCAACGAAAAACACCCATGATTTTACACCTTCAATGTCTCCAAGAATCCCAACTAACTGAGATGCCTCAGATGGTGTGACACCATATTCTGCTAAAATATCTTTTGTAATAAACATCGATGCTGCTCCCGACGAGCTCAACGTAAAATTCTGTAGAACATAACCGCTTAATTTCGCAACATTTCGTTTTGTTTTATATAGTTCATTATATAAAGGTGTAAATTCAATTCCTTCAGAGATAAGAGCACTTGCATAACGAAATGTCTTCTCTGTTGTACTCGGGAAAAGGAAGCGTCCTGTATCACCGACAATTCCAGCAAATAATAGCTTAGCAGCTTTTTTAGTTAGGACTAAACCAAATTCCTTTCCTTCTAAAAATAATTCATAAATCATTTCACTCGTAGCACTTGCAGATGTATCTACCCATAATAAATCTCCATACTGATCTTCATTTGGATGATGGTCAATCTTAATAAGTTTTTTTCCATTTTTATAGCGTTGGTCACTAATACGAGCCTGGTTTGCTGTATCACAAACAATGACTAACGCTTCTTTATAAATCTCATCCTCAACTATATCCATTTTGTAAAGAAAATCTAACGCTGGGTCACTTTCCCCTACAACATAAATTGTTTTATCTGGGTATGACGCTTTTAATAACTCAGCAAGGCCGCATTGTGATCCGTAAGCATCTGGGTCAGGTCTTACATGACGATGAATAATAATCGTATTGTTTGCTTTGATTTCTTCTAATATTTGTCGCTTCATATGTATCTCCTTTAATATGGTTTCCTTTTTTAACAAGCTTTTTAGTTCTTTTCTCGAGGAAACTCCTAATAGAAATTCTGATAAGTTTCGCTTTATATGTTATTAAAACATAAAAGGAACGAATTAAAAAGAAGGAAACGCGGTGAATGAGAGTGAAAAATAAATAGGAGGTTTTAGGTTAAGGTGTTTTATTTAATTTCATATTTTCATTGGACATGGTAAAATCATTTTAATTGTTTTTACCCTTTAACGGAAAAATATTGGAGGTTATTCTTATGCCAGTTTTAGTCGTATTGATTGTATTTTCACTTTCCTTTTATGTGTACTATCGTGTAAAAGCTTATCGTTCTAATAAGCCTGTTGAAAAACAATGGATTTCAGCAAAAGCAAGCATAGCGCTCGGATTATTCGTTGCGAGTTTCGGTCTAAATCAATTGTTTTTAAACCGGTCAACTATCACGTTAATTGTCGGCATAGTCTTTCTTCTAATAGGTTTTGGTAGTAGCTGGGCGGGGTTTCGAGCGTATAAGCACTATTTACCTCAAGTTGTAAAAGAGGCTCAAAAATAATATTGAGAAGAGATTATCTCTTCTCAATTTGCTCTATCTTTCGATTAATTGAACCATCATCATCGCTTTCCCCACTACCATTCCATCACTATACGCTTCTATTTCAACCTTACCAAATTTTCGGCCAACCTCGAGAATCTTTGGCTGTATTTCTAATATAGCTTCCATTTGCACAGGCTTTATGAAATAAATAGTTATATTTTCAACAATGATATCTCCCTTTTTTTGTGCACGTAAATATCGATTTACCGCCTCTGTTACAAGAGTCGTAAATACACCATAAGAAATCGTTCCAAGGTGGTTTGTCATTTGTGGACTAACCTCACATCGGAAAATATTACTCCGCTTAGATTCATCGTCAATTGTCACAAACTGATTTGTGACAATATCATCTAATTTTTCTCCTATTTGAGGCTGTCGCTGTATGACTTGTAATGCCTTTAATACATCTTGCCTGCTAATCATTCCTTGTAGTTTATTTTGCTGATCAACAACAGGTAATACTTCAATCCCTTCCCAAACCATCATTTGAGCTGCTGACGCTACAGATGTTTTCCCAATAACAGTAACAGGATTTTTCGTCATAATTTTTTCAATTTGAGTTGAATGGGTATGACCCATAATATCCTTGGCTGTAACCATACCTAGAACTTTGTTATTTTGATCAATAACGGGATATCTACCGTGTCCGGTTTCATTGTTTAGTCGGTACCACGTAGCAACTGTTTCAAAAGGTGATAGGCATATCGTTTTTTCAAAAGGAGTAAGAATATCTTCTACTTGGACAATTTCCTTTTTTATAAGCTGGTCATATATTGCCCTGTTAATCATTGTTCCTACAGTAAAAGTATCATAACTAGTTGATATGATTGGTAGCTCAAGTTCATCTGCGAGCTTTTTTACACTCTCATCAGTATCAAAACCACCTGTTATTAAAACTGCTGCTCCCGCTTCTAATGCATAATAATGGGCATCCGTACGATTACCTACTATTAATAGATTTCCTGCTCCTGTATATCGCATCATCGCTTCTATTTTCATAGCGCCAATAACAAACTTATTTAATGTTTTATGTAATCCCGCACGACCACCTAAAACATGTCCATCAACAATATTTACAACCTCTGCATATGTTAGTTTTTCAAAGTTTTCCTTTTTCTTCGTTTCAATTCGTATTGTACCTACTCGCTCGATCGTTGAAACATACCCTTTATTTTCCGCCTCTTTTATCGCTCGGTACGCTGTTCCTTCACTTACATTTATCTCTTTCGCAATTTGTCTTACTGAGATTTTTTCTCCAACTGGAAGTGAATTAATATATTGTAAAATTCGCTCATGCTTCGTAGCCAAGCTACCTCACCCTTTTTGTAGGTATTTCCTAATATCAACTATTATTATAAGGGTGGTATGAACGATTCGCAATGAACGTTTCATTTTATAGGATAAATTTATGAATATTCTGTATGACTATTGACGAAGATAAACCTTTGATTGTTTTTGCTTTTTATTTTTATACCTTTGAACATTCCTCCCTTGAACTTTCTTTTTGGATCCATATAAATAATGTGCAAAGTTTCCACTTATGACAAAAATCGCCAAGCATAGCCAGCTCATTATAAAAACCGTTTGCATCCGATCTCCTGTTAATGTTATTTGTTGGAGACCGATATAAAGCATGAATAATGTAATCAATGCATAAAGTAAATTTTTCAATTGTAACACCCTTTCACCTCATTTGATGCTATATTGTATGCATGGATAATAAAAAAAAGAAGTGGATGTCCACTCCACTTCTTTGTATATTCTTATAAAATTATTTTTTCTCCCACTTTTAAAGGTACTCCAACACCCTTTGGAAGTTTGTCTGTAAACGCAACTGGATCTTGTTTAATTACTGACATCGTATTGTAATGAATCGGCACAACTTGCTTCGCTTTTAACCATAGAGCAGCATCAACTGCATCATCTGGTCCCATAGTTAAATTATCTCCAATCGGTAAAAAAGCAACATCTATTGAATGGCGCTCGCCAATTAATTTCATATCAGAGAACAATGCAGTATCACCAGCATGGTAAATCGTTTTATTATCAATTGTTAAGAGAACACCAGAAGGCATCCCTGTATAAACGACTGTACCATCCTCCTGTTCATAGCTAGAACCATGGAATGCTTGCGTAAGCTTGACACGTCCAAAATCAAATTCATATGCCCCACCAATATTCATTGGATGGGTGTTTATATTGTGTTTACCGATGAAAACAGCTAGTTCATACGGAGCAATAACAAGGGCATTGTTTTTCTTTGCAAGCTCGACCGTATCCCCAACATGATCATTATGACCATGTGTTAAGATGATAACATCAACCTTTAAATCATCAACAGATAAATCTGTTAAACTATTCCCCTTAATGAAGGGATCAATCATTATCGTTTTTTCGTTTGCTATTACTTTTACTACAGAATGTCCATGATAAGATACTTCCATTTGGGATCACCTTTCTTTTCTTATTTTTCAAAAAACATCTAATTTTATCATATCTTTTTATAGTTCTATTTTAAACAAAAAAGGCCTCCAATTTAGAGACCAATTTATTTTAAAAATTTGTTACGCAATATTCTCGATAGATGTATAAAGCTTATAGTAAAGTAGTTGGCTCTACATAAGGTAATTCGTGAGCTATTGCTACTGCCTTATATGTTACATTTCCATTCATTGTATTAATCCCTTTTAATAATGCTTTATTTTCGATACAAGCTTTCTTCAAACCTTTTGAAGCAATTTGTAAGGCATATGGAACAGTAACACTAGTTAAAGCAAATGTTGAAGTACGCGGAACTGCACCAGGCATATTAGCAACGGCATAATGTACTACATCATGTTTTACATATGTTGGATTATCGTGTGTTGTTATTGTATCAGTTGTTGCAAATATCCCACCTTGGTCAATCGCAATATCGACAATCACTGACCCTTTTTCCATCTTTTCAACAACACTTTCAGCAACTAATTTCGGAGCCTTTGAACCTGGAATTAACACAGCCCCAATTGCCAAATCTGCTTCAGCTACTGCTTCTTCTATTGAATGTGGATTTGACATAAGCACTGTTAACTGATTGCCAAATAATTCATCCAGCTGTCTAATTCGCTCTGGGTTAACATCTAGGATCGTCACATCTGCGCCAAGACCTATAGCGATTTTTGCAGCATTTGCTCCTGCAACTCCCCCACCAATAATCGTTACCTTTCCTCGTTTCGTTCCAGGAACGCCTGCTAATAGTATCCCTTTGCCTCCTTTTGATTTTTCTAAAAACTGTGCTCCAATTTGTGCAGCCATCCTTCCAGCTACTTCACTCATTGGAGTTAATAATGGCAAAGAACCATTTGCTAGTTCAACCGTCTCATATGCTATTGAAATCACTTTATGATTAATTAAAGCCTCTGTTAAATCTTTTTCCGCGGCTAAATGTAAGTAAGTAAATAATAATAATCCTTCACGGAAATATTGATATTCTTCCTTTAACGGCTCTTTCACTTTCATAACCATATCCATTTCCCAGGCTTGCTTTGCTGTTTCAACAATCTTACCACCTGCTTCAACATATTGATCGTTTGTGAAGCCCGATCCTATCCCAGCATTTTTTTCGATAAATACTTCATGACCTGCTTTTGTTAAATGGAAAACACCTGCTGGAGTAATTGCTACACGATTTTCATTATTTTTTATCTCTGCAGGAATACCAATTTTCATAGTGTTTCCTCCTCATATACCATGCTTATATCATCAGTATGACCGTAAATTATCTTATGTTTTCATAAAAACAAGGTTTAATGAAATGTTTTCCTCAATTTGGATATGTATATTTATAATTAAAATGAAAGTGTCCTTTGTAATTCAAAATATCCTTCTCTCATAATCCTACGAATGAAAGCGATGAATGACATTTACACCACCGGTTACTTCAATTATTGAACCCGTGATCATATCAGAGTTTTCTTCACATAAGAAGGAAATTGTACGAGCTATATCTTCCCCTGTTCCCGATCGACCAATCGGGGTTTGGTTATCATGTGAACTTCTTGCTTCCTCTATAGTAGCTTCCTTCATCTCACCGACAATATTTCCTGGACAAATCATATTTGCTGTTATCCGATGCTCTGCTTCTTCAATACTTATCGTTTTTGTTAAGGATACTAAACCAACCTTCGCCGCACTAAAGGCAGATCGGTGTAACCAACCAGGTGAAGAATTTGCGCCTTGAAACCCATATGTAATAATTCGACCATATTTCTGTTTTCTCATAATTGGTACAATCCTTTTAAACAAATGAAAGACAGAGCTTAAATTGCCCTCAATCATTTGATACCACTCTTCATCGGTATAATCAGCAAGCTTTTTTCGTTCAAAAATGTAAGGTCCTGCATTATTTATTAAACAGTCAATTCTTCCAAATCGATCGAGTGATTGCTCAATCATATTTGTTAAGTCATCCTTTTTTGTTACATCCCCTTGAACAAAAAGTAGTCTATTACTTAAATGGGCATATGTAGTTTGTAAGTCGTTTACAGCATTTAAATCTTGGTGATAGTTTACCGTAACAGAAAAACCTCTTCTTAAAAACTCCTCTGTTACCTTTTTACCTAATCCTTTTGATCCTGCCGTAATAAGGGCATGTCGCACGATAAAGTTCCTCCCCATCTAAAACTTGTCCTTATACTATTTTAAAGAGTATGTTCCCGTTATGAAGGAGCTAAGAAAACAATCCACCAAATCTCTTTATTTTATTTTGAATGAACTTAACTCTATTTTACAATATTGTTGCTTGGAAATTTGTTATTTCTTGTAGAGGGTATGAAAATTTTCAATGAAGGACTACACTTACCTTTATTATCGAGGAGTACAACTTAGCAGAGCTTGTATCATAAAAAAAGAGGGTAGACTTTCTCTACTCCTCTAAAATAAACTATTATTCCTTTGGACGAAGATGTTCTTGTAAGAAATTTTGTTCATATTGCTGCTCAAGAACACCACTTGCAAAATATGCATCTGTTATTTGCTGTATCGTCTCTTGCTCACCAAGATGATCATAATAATACGTTTGTCGTGTTACTCTCTTTTCTTTCATATTATCATCTCCTTATTTTTCATTCGACCTTGCTTATTGTCTCTGAAATTAGGGAGCTTATTCAAAATAAACTATAAAAGGAGAGGATAAAATTCCCTCTCCTGTAATCTACTTCTATTATTATTCATTTACCGTTGTTTTTGCCTTCTCAATAGCCTTTTTAACCATTTCAAAGCCAGTACCACCAGCACTCATCCGCTTTCTTACTGCTTCATACGGATTTATAATGTCATATAAATCATCTTCAAATAAGTCTGAAGCTTCTTTATACTGCTCGAATGATAAATCCTTTAAATATATTCCTAATTGAATGCATTTATAAACAAGTGTTCCTACTACTTCATGTGCTTCTCTAAATGGCATTCCTTTCGTTGATAAATAATCAGCTAATTCAGTAGCATTAGAAAAGTCTTCGTTTGTAGCTTTTTCCATTTTATCTTTATTCACCTTTAATGTATCTATCATTCCAATAAATATTTGCAGGCTTCCTTCAATCGTTTTAACCGTATCAAACATTCCTTCTTTATCCTCTTGCAGATCTTTGTTGTAAGCTAATGGAAGTCCTTTTAGGATAGTTAACAACGACATCAAGTTCCCATATACTCGTCCTGTTTTTCCTCTAATTAACTCTGCCATATCAGGATTTTTCTTTTGTGGCATAATGCTGCTACCTGTAGCATACGTATCATCTAATTCAATAAACTGAAATTCCTGTGAACACCAAAGAATAATTTCCTCACAAAATCTAGATAAATGCATCATTAAAAGTGAGCTATTGCTTAAAAATTCAATAATAAAATCCCGATCGCTTACACCATCTAAACTATTCTCATATATCCCATCAAATGAAAGAGTTTCCGCAGTAAATTCACGGTCAATCGGAAAGGTAGTGCCTGCAAGTGCTGCACTTCCTAATGGGGAGATATTAATACGTTTAAAGGATTCTGTAAATCTTTGCTTATCACGGTCAAGCATCCAGAAATAAGCCATTAAATGATGAGCGAAAGAAATAGGCTGTGCTCTTTGAAGGTGGGTATATCCGGGTAAAATCGTTTCAACATGTGTTTCAGCCTTATTTAAAAGCGATTTTTGCAATCCTTCGATAAGCTCAACAACGATTGAAACATGTTTCCGTAAATACAAGTGCATATCTGTAGCAACTTGGTCATTCCGACTTCTACCCGTATGTAATTTTCCACCTACTGGACCAATTTCATCAATTAGCATTTTCTCAATATTTAAATGAATATCTTCATAATTGACCGAAAACGTTAGCTCTTTCTTTTTCGCTTTTTCAAGTAATGTTTTTAAGCCTTTTGTTATTTGCTCTACCTCATCTGCTGTTAAGATGTTGCATTTCCCCAGCATCTTGACATGGGAAAGACTTCCCATAATGTCTTCCTCAACTAGTTCCTGATCAAAATGGATGGATGCGCCGAACTCATCCACCCATTGTTCAGGGGTTTTTTGGAAGCGACCACCCCAAAGCTTTTTCATACTTCCACCTTCTTATTGTTCTTCACCATGCTGTTCACTTTTGTTGGAAGTCCCCATAATTCAATAAATCCAATTGCTGCATTGTGATCAAATGCATCATCTTTTGTATATGTTGCAAGTTTTTCATCATATAATGAATACTCTGATTTTCTTCCTTCAACGATTGCATGACCTTTAAATAATTTTACGCGAACAGTACCCGTTACATATTTTTGAGTCTCTTTTAAAAACGCATGTAATGCATTTTTTAATGGAGAGAACCATAATCCGTTATAAATAAGCTCTGTTAGCTTTTGTTCAATAACAGGTTTAAAATGTGCAACCTCTTTTACTAATGTTAAATCTTCTAGCTCTTTATGTGCTTTAATTAACGTCATAGCACCTGGACATTCATACACTTCACGAGATTTGATTCCTACAAGGCGATTTTCAACATGGTCGATCCGTCCTACACCATGTTTACCTGCGATTTCATTTAATGTAAGAATTAATTCATGTAATGGATAAGCTTGATCATTTATTTTAACTGGTACACCTTGCTCAAAATGAATTTCGATAATTTCTGCTTCATCAGGCGTTTTTTCTAATGGCACTGTCAAATCATAAGCACCTTCTGGAGGAGCTGCCCATGGGTCCTCTAAAATACCACATTCATTGCTTCTTCCCCATAGATTTTGGTCAATTGAATATGGGCTATCTAAATTAATTGGAATTGGAATACCGTGTTTTGATGCATATTCAATTTCTTCTTCACGTGACCATCCCCATTCTCTTACTGGAGCAAGTACTTCAAGTTCAGGATTTAATGCTTTTATTGAAACTTCAAAACGAACTTGGTCATTTCCTTTACCTGTACAACCATGTGCAATGGCAACAGCATTTTCCTTTTCAGCAATTTCAACAAGCTTCTTTGCAATTAAAGGACGTGAAAGTGCAGAAACGAGAGGATACTTCCCTTCATATAGTGCATGTGCTTGTAAAGCGACTAAAGCAAAATCATTTGCATACTCTTCTTTCGCATCGATCATATATGATTGAATAGCTCCGACTTGTAGAGCTTTTTGTTGGACGAATGCAGTATCTTTCCCTTCACCTACATCAAGGCAACATGCCACAACTTCATATCCTTGTTCTTGTAACCATTTAATTGCAACAGAGGTATCTAATCCTCCAGAATATGCTAGCACAACTTTTTTCATCTATTTGTTCCTCCTCGGCTGTTGTATAAAAATGAATATACCTTTATAAAAATACATTTTCTTTGTAAGTATCACTTTACAACTGTATCTTGTTTTCGTCAATAGAAAAATGCATATTTTTATAAAATGTTTGCATAAAAATAAAATTGTTCAACTCTTTTCTATTTCTACTTCTTACTCTTAAGGAAAATACTTTATCCTCCAAAACCTAATAACAGCGCTATCTGATTCATAACGAGACAATTTTTCCTATATAATAATGTATACGTATTTATACACTTTTCGTTCATACATATTGTATATTTGTCATAATTGATTTGTATGTTCAACGTTCATTACAAATAAATGAAATGATAAGTATGATTCTGAATGTTATGATTATCAAAAAAATAGCTGTTTTCGTTTTCATTGTTGCTTATACTAATAATAGTGTTTTAGCAACGAGTGCCGTGAAAAATGGCTGTATGACATCTCTAGTGTCACACTCCTTTTAGTAGGGATCTCGAAGGTTGTATTCCAACTATTAATATAATTTGCAAGAACAAAACTGATAATATTTCAAAGGAGACGGCAATCAAAGTGGAGGAAGCATATTGTTCAGAAGTGTTTAAGTATGACCAAAGATTAAAAATATTTATTCCTACATTGACGATGGAATGGGATTGCTATAGTGTGAATACCCAAATAGATATCATCGAAAAATGGGAGACCATTCGAGGTGGAATTCCAGAAAGAATCCGCGAAATTGAAGCTAAAATAAAACGAAAGCAGGAGGAATTGAACGACGAAGAAAGCTTTGAACAATCCTGCAGATTAAACGAAGAAATTTCAGAGCTAGCATCGATGATTAATGACCTATGGAATTGGTTTCGAGAAGCTCCTAGCATTAAACGTAAGGCAAAAACATCGCAAAGTCTAGAGAGTCATCAATATCACTATTGATAAATTTTAGTTTAAGGTCCTTTACAAATTCTCTTACACAAAAAAAAAGAACGACAATTTAGCTTTTACATCCCTAAATTATGTCGTTCTATTTGCTTCTTATAAATCCTTTGTTACTTCCCTCATTATGTGTCCCAACTCAGGAAGAATTAGTTTTTCCATTGCCAATTTGACTGCACCCGTCGATCCAGGTACAGACAAAATCACTGTATCATTGAATACACCAGCAATTGCTCTACTAAGAATTGCAGATGAGCCAATATCAACTTGGTAGCTTAACATCCTGAAAATTTCTCCAAATCCAGGGATTTCCTTTTCAATGATCGATTGCACCGCTTCAATTGTTACATCTCTTTTTGCAATACCTGTACCACCATTTGTGATTATAGCATCTATTTCCTTTGAATGACATCCTGCTATGATCGCTTCTCGAATTTGTGTTTCTTCATCCTTCACAATACAATAGTCAACAACTTTATGGCCATTTTCGCTTAACATCTGATTTATAAGTGTCCCACTTTTATCAGTTTGTTTCGTCCGAGTATCACTTATTGTAATTACTTTGCATTGAACAAATCGAGGAGCTTCCTTTTTATGCTCTATACTACTCATCATAACCTCCAGCATGACTATTTTTTTCAAAAATGATTCTGTATTGATAATAAATATTTGAAAAGTTTGTTACTTGACGAGTTAAACGATAATTCATACCTGCGCCAATCATCATACTTATTAACGGCACACCTGATATTATTTTTTTCTTCAATAAAGCAATGACTGATAATTTAACAATTTGCTTTAAAAGAAATTCAACATCATAATTATTTGCAAGGTTTTCTTCCCCTTCATAAAAATAAGCTTGAGCTGCTCCTATATGTATTTCATTTTTCAATTCACTCCACCCTACAGATTGAAGATGTTTTGGCATAAGGGAAGCATGGAAAACTTTAAGTGATGTCATCATTTCATATGGTGTATTGATTTCATATCCATAGCTCATCGCTATTAATTGAACAGCTCGAAGATTTATGAGGATTTGTGCAGGAATTTCTACCCCTGAAAGTAAGATTCCACCCGTGCCAGTCATTCCACCTTGTATAAGCGAATAAATACGATGTTTAGATGTTTGGAGATTTGCTAAATAATGCAGCTGATCAATCGAAAGACTTTGTAAATCCTTTAGTTGGTAAATATCCTCTCCTAACGATTTCGCTGTTAATAGAATTTGATTTCTTGCATCTTGCTGACTATAAGACCCTTGGATAATTGAATGTAAATGGAAGAAGCACTTATCAAACTTACTAAAGAGGATTCGTTTTACAGAAACTGGTAATTCATTCATTTTTTTATTTATCCATTTATGCAAAGTTCGCTCAACATCTGTACGAATATCTTTTTGTAACTCTTGCTCCCATTTCTCAATTTCTGCTAATAATAATTTTTCGCTTCCACTCATCATATTCAGCTTCTCCTTATTATCGATATGAATGATTTTTTTAGGTGCGTACAAAGAGCAACATTGATTTTTTTGCTTTGTTTTTATCATAACATAATGAGGAGTTTCCTTTAGTGGTAGAATTTTGCTCCAAAAAGAAATATTTCGATTTATAGTGAGGTTTTCTTAGGTGGTTTAAATAAAAAGAGGGCGACTCAAAACCAAAGGTTAGCCCCCCTCAAACACAATATACCGACTAATAGTTAGTCTATGTATTGTGTAAGTTGGAGGAGTCAGACCCTTTTGAATCACCCTCTTTCACTATTTATTAATGTGTTAGACGAACAACATCTCTTGCAATCATAACCTCTTCGTTCGTAGGTATAACGATAACTTTTACAGGTGAGTGTGGGTAACTAATAAACGTTTCCTCTCCTCTTACTTTATTTAGAGAAGGATCCCAATATACTCCCATGAACTCTAGGCCTTTTAATACTCGTTCACGAATTTCAGAACTGTTTTCTCCGATTCCTGCAGTGAAGATAATCGCATCAACGCCAGACATTCTTGCAGCATAAGAACCAATATATTTATGAATCCGGCTAGCAAAGACTTCTAAAGCAATTTTAGCTCGCTCATTTCCTTCACTTGCTGCTTGAATATTGTCACGTAAATCACTTGAAATACCTGACATACCTAAAATTCCACTCTCTTTATTTAATACATTTAATACTTCGTCAACATTTTTACCAGTTTTCTCCATGATATATGGAATAAGCGCTGGGTCAATATTTCCTGAGCGTGTTCCCATTGCAACCCCAGCAAGTGGTGTAAAGCCCATTGACGTATCAATTGATTTACCACCTTCAATAGCCGCAATACTTGCCCCGTTACCTAAGTGACAAGAAATTAAACGAAGATGTTCAATTGGTCTTCCTAATAATTCTGCTGCACGTTGTGATACATACTTATGTGATGTGCCGTGGAAGCCATATTTTCGAATGCCGAACTTTTTATAATAATCATATGGGAGACTATATAGAAAAGATTGCTCAGGCATCGTTTGATGAAACGCCGTATCGAACACTGCAACAGCCTGTACATTAGGTAATACTTCTTTAAAAGCCTTAATCCCAACAATATTTGCTGGATTATGCAGTGGTGCTAGCTCAGATAAGTCCTCAATTTGTTTCAATGTTTCATCCGTAATAATTGCCGAATCATTAAATATTTCTCCACCATGTACGACACGATGTCCAATACCTTCGATTTCATCTAATGATTGAATAATTCCTAAATCCGTTAATTTTGAAAGTAAGATTTTTACTGCGACTGCATGGTCAGGAATATCAGTTACTTCCGTTTGTTTCTCATCATTTACTGAAATTGTAAAGATTGAATCTGAAATTCCAATTCTTTCAACTAACCCTTTTGTTACAACTTTTTCACTTGGCATATCAAAAAGTTGAAATTTTAATGATGAACTACCAGCATTTATTGCAATTACTTTTGCCATTATGGTTACTCTCCTTTTTTCTATCGCACTATGGACGTGTTCAGTTGATCAAGACAGATGTTGTCGGAAGAGTTAATCTGAAGGCGAATAAAGTCAATTACTAATTAGTTCCGATTCATATTCCCTTCAGTATTTTTCTTCCTCACTGCGCTTTTTATGAAAGAAGCTTCTTCATACCGTTATCCATTTTCATATATATTCTGTAAAAAGCTCCCGATTATTATCCATCTTTTTCATTTAAACACTGACAATTCAACATTTCAAGGTGTAGTTAAAAGTGCAATCGTTTACAGTTAAAAGTCTAATAATTCTTATAATTCAACCTCTATTATTAACCGTTTTCAAAGGGTTATTTTTATAAAATTGGTATTTTTTGTTTTTTGTTCTATCGAGGAAATATGAAAAAAGCCCTTCACTTTTGTGAAAGACTTTTTTTATAGATCTATTTATTTTCTTTAAACCATTCGTCAATTTGTTTCATAATCGAGTTCATCGCTTCTTTGTTTGAAAATTTTGGTAATTTAGCTAGAAGTGCTTGCTTTGGTCGTTTACTTTCTTCACCATTTTTTTGCAATATCAGAATGCTCTTACCATGTCTTTCATCCTTAAATAATGATAGAGGCAGTTGAATGAATCCTTGGATAATTGCAACTTTCTTTATATATTGATTTAATTTTGGAGCCTCATTAGTTTCAAATAAAGAGTTAGGGACAATAAAAAATAAATATCCATCTTCTTTCGTATGTTTCATGCTCTGTTCTATAAAAAGATGGTGTGAATAGGAGTGTCCTTCATCCGCCTTCAGTTCATAATTTGATGCTTCTACATCATTCGGATAATACCCTACAGGTAAATCACAAATAGTCACATCTACAGGATCGATTAATAATCTTTCTAAGCTATCCTGATTGTAGAACTGAATAGGGTGTTCTTGAAGATTTGCCTGAATATATGCTAATTTAATTAACAGGTCATCAACATCTACACCATAGCTTGTTATCTCTTCAACTGTTGAAAGATAATTTAGAATTGTAGTAAGTAAATTTCCAGTTCCGACGGCAGGATCTAAAATTGAAAGTTCCTTTTTACCATCAATAAATTTACTAACTAAATACCCTAAAAATAACCCAATCGTATCTGGTGTCATTTGATGATTTGGATGAGCCCCATCTTTAAGCCCCTTTAATATTGCTAATTGATAGGCTTTTCGAATTTCTTCCTTCTCAAAGGAATTTATATCGATTGATTCATATTTACGCTTAATATTTTTTACAGTTACTTCACTCATATCCTCTTGGAGAATTGCTCCTTGAAACATGTTTTCTCCTGTTTCAGCTACCGCTTCTATATAAGTTAATTGACATTCCTTCGCAATAAGTTCAGCCGTTTCATTTATCACTGCAAACAAATTTTCTAATTTAGAAACTGTCTTCATTTCATTTCCTCCTCACCATCATACATAACCATTTTAGACATTGCTTAACTACAAGTCAAAAAATAAGAAGATTGGCGAGGATAAAAGATGGTCACCAATCTACTTCCATCAAAAAAGACCACCATAAACGAGGCCACTGAAAAAGTCTCTATATCTTTAATAAAGCGAAGGCTTCCTCGATATTATGAGGAAGCCTTCGCTCTTTTCATTTATAATAGATATATAAACTCTAGGTGGTGTTCGCATGATCTCCAATCAACAATCTCTAAACCTCAGTCCATATTCTGGTATTTACGATATCGTTGTCCCTAAGGATAATATGCTTCGTCAAATAAATGAATTAGTTGAC